>CBIMJO010000327.1:0-8478 GCA_966244135.1 uncultured Actinocrispum sp.
ACTGCTCGGCGGGCTTGCCGAAGTTCGGGTCGCGCACGATGTCCGGGGCGTCCGGGTTGGCCTGCGCCAGCGTCCGGTTCGCGGTCTGCTCGAACACCCGCGGCGTCCCGGCGATCTCCCCCGCGCGCTTGCCGACCCGGTGCACCTGGATGTGGTCCGGGTGGCCGTAGGTGCCGTTGTCGTCGTAGATCGTGAGCACGTCGGCGTTCTCCTCGCGCAGGATCGCCGCGAGTTTCCCGGCGGCCTCCTCGACGTCCGCGGACCAGAACGATCCGGGCTCGGTGTTGCTGTCCCAGCCCATCATCCCGGAGTCCTTGTACCCCAGGAACTCCACGCGCGACACACCCAGGATCTTGGCCGCCGCGTGGGTTTCGCGCACCCGCAGCTCCCACAGCTCCTCGCCGTTGAGCCAGTCCGGGACCTCGCCCCGCTCCCCCTTGGTCGCCACCACCAGGACCACGCGGTGGCCGTCCTCATAGGCCTTGCGCATCACGCCGCCGCACGTGATGCACTCGTCGTCCGGATGGGCGTGGAACGTCACGAGAGTAGCCATGATCCCCATTCTGTCAGTGCGCGGAGAGCGCGGTCTGCACATCGCGGGATCGGCGGTGAAGCTCCAACCGCAGCTGCCGGGCTGTTTCCAGTCCGGCCGCGCGAGTGGGTCGATGGGCACCGCGTTGTCCGGACAACCGGTCCGCTCCCCCAGAGAAGTCTCACGCACCGTCAAACGTCGCGGGCGCCTCGGGGGTTGCATGCTCCGGCGGCGGATCGAGCGGCAGCCGGATCTGGAACCGGGTGTTGCCGGGCTCCGACTCCACGGTGATGTCGCCGTGGTGGCGTTTGACCACGATCCGCCAGCTGATGTCCAGGCCCAGCCCGGTGCCCTCGCCGACCGCCTTGGTGGTGAAGAACGGCTCGAAGATCCGGTTCTTGATCTCCGGCGGGATGCCCGTGCCGGTGTCGCCGATCTCGACCACAGCGTCGCCGCCGTCGCGGAACGTGCGCACGGTCAGCGTCCCGGTGCCGCCCATGGCGCCGATGGCGTTGTCGATCAGGTTCGTCCAGACCTGGTTGAGCTCGGCGGCGTAGGCCGGGATCGGCGGCAGCGCGTGGTCGTAGTCCTTGACCACCTCGATGTCACCGATCTTGCGGTTGAGCATGATCAGCGTGGAGTCCAGCAGCTCGTGCACGTCGATCACCTGGAACGGCGCGCGGTCCATCTGCGAGTACTGCTTGGCGGCACCGACCAGGGTGGACACCCGGGTGGTGGCGTCCTCGATCTCGGCCATCAGCGTCTCGGTCTCGACCGTGTAGGCCAGCCAGCGCACGGCCGCCTCCTTGGTCTCCGGCGCGCACAGGCCGACGGCCTCGTCCAGCCACTCCACGTCCAGGCCACCGGCGACCAGCACCGGCGCGACCTCCCAGCCGTTGCGCACGCCCTGGTCGTCCAGCCAGTCGCCGACCTCGTCCTCCCGGTCGCTGACCTCCATCGGCGACAGCTTGGGCGCCTTGGCCACCCGCTCGACCGCGTTCTCCTGGAGCTTCACCAGCCCGGTCAGCGTCTTCGGGTCGATCGCGCCGCTGGCCAGCATGGCCAGTTTGTGTCGCATCCCGGCCACGCGTTCGCGCAGCGCGGCGGTCGCGCGCACCGCCGCCGCGGCCGGGTTGTTCAGCTCGTGGGTCAGCCCGGCCGACAGCGAGCCCAGCGCGAGCAGCCGCTCCCGCTGGTTCACCGCGCGCTGGGTGTTCTGCATGCCGAAGAACAGGCCCTCGAGCAGGTGCATCGCCATCGGGAACCACTCGCGCACGATCGGGCCGAAGTCGTCCGCGGTGAGCTGGAACATCCGCGTGTCGGTGATCGACTCGACGGTCATCTGGTAGATCGTCTTCGACGGGATGTCCGCCTGCAGGTACACCTGCGTGGCGCCGAAGTAGGAGCCACGGTAGTCGCTGCGGTTGGTCTCCACCCGCTCGCCGCCGATGTTGCGGGTCAGCGCGACGGTCCCGTCCAGCAGCACGAAGAAGCAGGTCGCCGGGTCGCCCTCGGCCAGCACCAGCGTGCCGGCCGCACGCGTCTCGACCTGCCCGTGCTCGGCCAGCCAGGTCAGCTTGTCCTCGTCGAGGTGCTCGAACAGGAACAGCCCGCGCAGCTCGTCGACCGTGAGTCTTTCCACGTCAGGACCTTTCCAAGTACCGGTGTACCAGCGTGACCGCCATCGCGCCCTCGCCGACCGCGGAGGCCACCCGCTTCACCGAGTCTGCGCGCACATCACCTGCAACGAAAACTCCGGGCAGATTTGTTTCCAGGTGGTACGGCGGCCGGTCGAGCTGCCAGCCGGCCGGCTTGCCGCCCTCCAGCACCAGGTCCGGGCCGGCCAGCACGAAGCCGCGCTCGTCGCGGGTGATCGTGCCGTCCAGCCAGTCGGTGCGCGGGGCGGCGCCGATGAAGGCGAACAGCCAGGAGGTCTCGCGCACGGTCTCCTCGCCGGTCTTGTTGTGCCGCAGCGTGATCGACTCCAGGTGCTCGCCGCCCTTGCCGCCGACCACCTCGGTGCAGGTGAGCACCTCGATCTTGTCCTGGCCGGCCAGCTGCTCGATCAGGTAGCTGGACATCGACCGTTCGAGTGAGTCGCCGCGGACCACGACGTAGACCTTGCGGGCGTGCCGGGAGAAGTACATCGCGGCCTGGCCGGCCGAGTTCGCGCCGCCGATCAGGTACACGTCCTGGCCCTGGCAGGCCGGGCCTTCGGTGGTCGCGGCGCCGTAGTACACGCCCCGCCCGGTGTAGTCGGACAAACCGGGCGCATCCAGGGTCCGGTAGGACACCCCGGTCGCGAGGATCACGGTGTGCGCGGCCAGTTCCGTGCCGTCGCCGAACTTCACCACCCGGGCCGAGCCCCGCGGCTCCAGCGCCACCACATCGCGGGTGGTCAGCATCTCGACGTTGAACTTGAGCGCCTGGCGGCGGGCGCGTTCGGTGAGCTGCTCGCCGGACACGCCGTCCGGGAAGCCCAGGTAGTTCTCGATCCGGCTGCTGGTGCCGGCCTGGCCGCCGGTGGCCAGCCGCTCGACCAGCACGGTCCGCAGGCCCTCGGACCCGCCGTAGACCGCCGCACCCAGGCCGGCCGGGCCGCCGCCGATCACGATCAGGTCGTAGAAGTCGGTGGACGGCGTGGTGCTCAGGCCCACCCGCGCGGCCAGTTCCACGTCGGTCGGCTCGATCATCGGGTCGCCCTCGGGGGTGAGCACGACCGGCAGGCAGCCGCCGTCGCGCCCGGCCGCGCTCAGCAGGCGCCGGGCCTCGCAGTCGCCCTCCTCCAGCTCGTACCAGCGGAACGGCACGGAGTTGCGGGCCAGGAAGTCGCGGACCTCGTAGGAGCGGGCGTTCCAGCGGTGACCGACCACCCGCACCTGCCGCACCGGCTGGCGGTCGGCGACCAGCCAGGACTGCAGCAGCTCGTCGATGACCGGGTAGAACTTCTCCTCCGGCGGGTCCCACGGCTTGAGCAGGTAGTGGTCCAGGTCGACCACGTTGATCGCCTGGATGGCGGCGTCGGTGTCGGCGTACGCGGTCAGCAGCACCCGCTTGGCCAGCGGGAACAGGTCCATGGCGGACTCGAGGAACTCGATCCCGCTCATCTGCGGCATCCGGTAGTCGGCCAGCAGCGCGGCAACCTCCTCGCCGCGCAGCTTGATCTCCCGCAGCGCCTCCAGGGCCTGCGGGCCGGACTCCGCGCGCACGATCCGGTAGTTCTCGCCGTACTGCCGGCGCAGGTCGCGCGCCACGGCACGGGACACGCTGGGGTCGTCGTCCACCGTGAGGATGGAGGGCCGGGCGACCCTTTCGGCAGATGTTGTCATGGGCATAGTCAAGCAGCTGTTCGCCCGGAGGCGTACGGTCGCGTCTGACGAAACCCCCTTGACTTCAGGAGCGCACGTGACTTCTGCCGTCTGCCCGGACATCTCCGAACTCGGTCCGGAACCGGCCCCCAGCACCACCGAAGGCTGTGAGGACTGCCTGAAGGTCGGCGGCCGCTGGGTCCACCTGCGGCTGTGCCTGTCCTGCGGCCACGTCGGCTGCTGTGACTCCTCGCCCGCCAAGCACGCCTCGGCGCACGCGGCGGAGTCCGGGCACCCGGTGATCCGTTCGTTCGAGCCCGGTGAGACCTGGCGCTGGTGCTACGTCCACGAGGTCCTCGGGTAAAGGCACCGCGTAGTGCGCAAGGTCATCCTGGATGTGGACACCGGTACCGACGACGCCGTGGCGATCATGTTCGCGGCCCTTCACCCGGCCGTGGACCTGATCGGGGTCACGACCGTCAACGGCAACGTGCCCCTGGCCAACACCACGGACAACACGCTTCGGGTGCTGGACCACATCGGGTCGTCGGTGCCGGTGTACCCGGGTCTGGCCCATCCCATTGCCCGGCGCGGTTTTCCCGGGCAGCTGCATTTCCGGCCGGACACCAAGCACGACATGCACGGCCAGGCGCTGCCTTTGCCGGAGCCGCGATCGTCCGCTCAGGACATGGACGCGATCTCGTTCATCGTCTCCACTTTGCGTTCGGCCACCGCTCCGGTGACTTTGGTGGCGGTGGGACCGTTGAGCAATATCGCCACCGCGGTGTCGGTGGATCCGTCTATTGTGGACGCCGTCGACGAGTTGGTCATCATGGGCGGCGCGCACTCGTACGGGAATGTGACGGCGTCGGCGGAGTTCAACATCTGGACGGATCCGGAGGCGGCGTTCATGGTGTTCTCGGCGGGGTTCGCCAAGGTGACCCTGGTGACGCTGGACGCGACCCATCAGGCTTTGGTCACCCGCGCCAACTGTGCCGCGTTCGCTGCTTTGGGCACGCCGGCCGGGGAGGCCGCGTCCGCTTTGATCACCCGCCGCATCGACGCCTACACCGCCAACCACGGCGCGGTCCTCGCCGAAACCGCCCCGGTGCACGACGCGGTGTGCACGGTCTACCTGGTCCGCCCGGACATCATCACGACGCGGGAGCTGCACGTCACCGTCGAGACGACCGGCACGGTGACCGTCGGGCGGACCGTGATCGACACCCGCCCGAACGCTCAGGAGAAACCCAACGCCCATGTCGCGTTCACCGCGGATCCCGGCATTCTGGTCTCTCAGCTGACGGAGACGTTCAGCTGACCCCGATCTGCACGGGATAGTCCTTTCGCAGCACGTCGACGATGGATGGCGGCGTGATCACATCCGCCATTCCCCGTCCGCGCGGCCGTTTCGCGCCATACCCGGTGAAAGTCCATTCGACGACTTCATCCCCTCGGACGACCGCCGATGCGTTCTCGGTTTTCACGAACGTCCCATCCGGCAGTTCGTCCCACGGCATCGAATGCAACCGTCTCTGATGCGTTCCGCGAACGATCCGTTCGGCGTGCAACCGCCGATTGATCTCGCCGGCCGTCCGCCCCCCGATCAGGTCCTTGAACTGCGAATACGCCTCCCGCCGACATTCCCCGCACGGGCGATGCCCAGCCGCGAACGACACCGCCTCGTCGTGAAAGTACAGCCAGGTGAACCGGCCCTCCCGCCACTGCTGCGCCCGCCGCCCCCGGAACTCCAGCGCACACGTGATCCACAGGTCACTGGCATGGAACCGGACGATCTCCCGGCCGCGGTGCAGGATCCCGCGGTTGCCTGTCCACGCCCCTCGCAACGGAATCGCCACGATGTCCCCCATCGGCGTGACCCGGTTACGCGCTGGTGACTCCATACCGCAGCCTAGTCCGGGCCCGGCGGTGCGCGGAGCCAAGTTGACAGCGGTGCGGTGGGTGCTCATGGTGGGCGCGTGCATGCGATCGTTGGGTGGCTTCGGGGGCGGGATGCGGGGTTCTCGGCGCTGCGGCGGGCGGGGCGGGCGGCGATCGTGATGCCGCTGATGTTCGGGGTGGCGGTGGGCGGAATCGGGGACGCGGTGCTGGCGATGTTCGCCGCGTTCGGGTCGATGGCGCTGCTGCTGTTCGTCGACTTCGGCGGGCCGATGCGGGAGCGGCTGCTCGCGCAGGGGATGCTGGTCGTCACCGGGGCGGTGCTGATCACGCTCGGGACGTTGGCGGCGCAGTACGTGTGGCTGGCGACGCTGGGGATGCTGGTCGTCGGGTTCGTGGTCCTGTTCGTGGGTGTGGTCAGCTCGGTGCTGGCGGGCGCCACGACGGCCCTGTTGATCAGCTTCATCCTGCCGGTGTCGCTGCCCGGACCGCTGAGCACGCTACCGGACCGCCTCGGTGGCTGGGTGCTGGCCGGTCTGGTCACGATGATCGCGATTTCCGTCCTCTGGCCCGCACCGGCGGTCGATCCGTTGCGTGCGCCGATCGCCAAGGCCTGCAGCCTGATGGCGAGGCGGCTGCGGGCCCGCCTCGACGGCGAGGACTCGACGGAGCTCACGCAGGAGTCCGTCAAAGCCGTGGCGGACCTCAGGAAAGGCTTCTTCACCACGCCCTACCGCCCCACCGGCCTCACCACGCAGGCCCGCATGCTGGTCCGGCTGGTCGACCAGATCGTCTGGCTGGACTCGATCATGGAGGACATGCCGGTCAAACGGCACAGCCCGGTGGCGCGCGAGGTCAAGATGGCCGGGGCCGAACTCCTGGAAAGCGCGGCGGCCCTGCTGGAGAACGGCACCGGCGACCTGACCGCCGAGTTCCGCACACTCCGCGACGCCCGAACCGCCATGGAGCGGAAGGTCACCGCGACCCTGCCCGTCCACTATGGACCGACCGAGTTCGTGCAGGACCTCTACCCCAGCTTCCGCGCCCAGGAGATGACCTTCGCGATCACCGAGATCGCCCAGACCATCGAACTGGCCGTGGCCGCCCGCAACCGGACCTGGTGGCAGCAGCTGATCGGGCTGCAGCCACCGGGCGCGGGCTCGACGATCCAGTCGTTCCGCGAACGCATCGGCGCCCACCTGCAGCGCAACTCCGTGTGGCTGCACAACAGCATCCGCGGCGGGATCGCGTTGAGCGTGGCCGTGCTGGTCTCGTACGTCAGCGGGGTCGGGCACTCGTTCTGGGTGGTCCTCGGCTCGATGGCGTTGCTGCGGTCGAACGCCCTGAGCACCGGCCAGAACACCCTCCGCGCGCTGGTCGGCACCACGGTCGGCATCGTGCTCGGCGGCCTGCTGATCTCGGCGATCGGCACGGACGTGACCATCTCGTGGATCCTGCTGCCGTTGGCGATCATCCTGGCCGGCCTCGCCCCGGCCGCGATCTCGTTCGCCGCGGGCCAGGCCGCGTTCACCATCACGCTGCTGATCCTGTTCACCATCATCGAACCGACCGGCTGGCAGACCGGGCTGGTGCGGATCGAGGACGTGGCCATCGGCGGCGCGGTCAGCCTCGCCGTCGGGATCCTGTTCTGGCCCCGCGGCGCGGCCCCGGCCATGCGCCGGGCGGTTGCCGACGCCCTCACCGACAGCGCGCACTACCTGCGCAGCGCGGTCGACTACGGCGTGAGCAGGTGCGACGAGTGCGTGCCCGCGACCCCACCGCCCACCGGGGAAGCGCAGCGAGCGGCCGCCTCGGCCCGCCGCATGGATGACGCGTTCCGCAGCTACCTGGCCGAACGAGGGTCCAAACGCGTCACCCTCGCGGACGTCTCGGCGCTGGTCACAGCCGTGGCGGTGATCAGGTTGACCGCCGAGGCCATCCTCGACCTCTGGGAGCAGGACTCCGCGTCGGGCGACCGCACCGCGGCCCGCCGGCAGGTCCTCGCGACCGGCAAGCAGCTCGTCGGCTGGTACGACGAGACCGCGGTCTCCCTCGCGAACGGCGGGACAGTTCCGCAGCCCCTGGCCAGGACCGATGACGTCCAGCTGATCGACGCGGTCCGCCACGACCTCGACGGCGACGACCCGCACGCCACGGCCACCGCGGTCAAGGTCATCTGGACCGCCGACCACCTCGACGCCGTCCGCCGGCTCCAGGCGGGCCTGGGCTGATGGACCTCCGCGAGATGCGCGCGTTCATCGCCATCGTCGAAGAGGGCGGGATGTCCGCGGCAGCGCGAAGGCTCCACGTGAGCCAGCCTTCGCTGACCCAGACGATGAACGGGCTTGAACGCCGGCTGGGCGTCACCCTGCTGGCCCGCGCGAGCACCGGCACGACCCCGACCGACGCGGGAATGACGTTCCTCGCCGAATGCCGGGCCGTGCTGGCCAGGTACGACCAGGCACTGTCCACAATGGCCAAACACCGCGGTTCCGGGCACCTGCTGCGCCTGGGCATCCCGCTGGAGCTGGCGGCGGACCTGCTCACCCGGCCGCTCGCGGACCTCGCGGCCGCCTACCCGGACACCAAGGTCAAGGCGATCCACATGTCCACGACGGACCAGTTCGCCGCGCTGCACAACGGGGATCTGGATGTCGGCCTGGTGCGCGAACACCCGCTCGGGACGGACCTCGACGCGGTCCTCGTTCTTGAGGAACCCCTGGGTGTCCTGCTGGCGAC
>CBIMJO010000328.1:0-8462 GCA_966244135.1 uncultured Actinocrispum sp.
CGGGTGATGGCGCAGCAGGCCGGGCCGGTCGGCGGGGGCCCAACGAGTATCCACCCCGTCCGAGGTCAGCAGCAGGACCGCGCCGCGAGGCCAAGGGTAGACCGCCGGCCGGGCGCTGGGTACCGGCAGTTCGGTACCCAGCGAGCCGGGATGGCTGACCAGGTGGGGAGTGGCGGTCCCGCTGCGGATCCGCCCGCTGACGTTGCCGATCCCGAGATAGAACGCTTGCTCGGTGTCCGGGTCGAGTACACAGATGCCCAGCACACCGCCACGCGTGGAGCGCATGGCGCGGTGGGCCTGGCCGGTGAACTGGGTCAGCCTCGTCGCTGTGTCCGGCCCGTCCTGCCCGGTGAACTGCTGCCGGTTGAACTCGGTGATCGCCGCGTGCGCGGCCGCGGCAGCCTCCGGGCCATGACCGATCCCATCGACGAGGACGGTGGCCAGCCGTGTGTCGGCGGTGACCGCCCAGGCATCGCCGCTGGGACCGTCTCCGCCCAGCGGAACATTGATCCCGCCCCACTGCCAGTGACCGGATGTGGGCACGCTCGCTGTGCCGAGGCGCGCGAGGATGACCGTGCCGTCGGCCGCGCTGTAACAGTCGAAGCCGTCCGCGCGGCGGCGCACCGCCGCCAGCCCCACCCCGAGGCCACCGGCTCTCGCCGGCCCGGCGCCCGGCTCTGGTGAGTCCAGCTGCCGCAGTGCTCCGGGCGGCAGACCCCGGCCGCGATCGATGGCGACCAGCTCGATGCCGTCGCCCATCGGTCGTGCCAGCACGTAGCCACCCGGTGTGTGCCGCAGGATGTTGCTCGCCAGCTCCGTGGCGACCAGTTCGGCCGTGCCCTCGGCCAGTGCCGGCAGCCGCGCGGCCATCGTGCGCACCGCACGCCGCAGCACGCCGACGTCCTCCTCAGCCTGAATCGGATACCTGCGGTGAACGGTGGAGGACTCGCGGATGCTCAACGTCCCCATTTGATCACCGTGACCGTGGTGCCGGACGGTGACGTCTCGATCGTCATGTCGTCCACCAGGCGTTTGGACCCGGGCAGGCCCAGGCCCATGCTGCCGCCGGTGGAGAAGCCGTCGGTGAGCGCGGCCTCCAGGTCGGCGATCCCGGGTCCCCGGTCGCTGAAGACCGCGCGCACCCCGGACCGCCCGCCGGCATCCACACGTTCGACCCGCAGCGTGCCTACGCCGTCGACGGCGTAGGTGAGGATGTTGCGAGTCAGCTCACTGCCGGCGGTGATCAGCTTCGTGGAGTCCACCAGGCCCAGCCCGGCCTGTTCGGCCACGGCCCGCAACGCCTGGCGCACCCGGATCAGGTCGGCCTGGGCGGCGATCGCGACGCCGGCCGGCACGGACTCAGTCAGTTCGGTGGTCATCGCCGTACACCGCGTCCTGACGGAGCCGCCGCAGGAGCGTCAGGCCCTGTTCGGCGTTCAACGCCGTGTCCAGGTGCCCCATCGGCACACCCAGCTCGACGAGTGTGATCGCCACGGCCGGGGAGATGCCGACCACCGCGGCCTGGGCGCCGAGCAGCCGGATCATCGCCACCACCCGCGCCAGGACGCGGGCGATGAACGAGTCGACCACGGTCAGGCCGCTGACGTCGATCAGCACCCCGCCGGCGTGGGTGCGCGCCACCTCGCGGGTCAGCTGCTCCTCGATCCGCACCACGGCGGCATCGTCCAGGTCACCCTGCAGCGCCACCATCAGGGTGTCCCCGATCTGCAGGATCGGCACGGTGTCGGTCACGAGGTCGTCCGGGTCACGTTGCGGTTGGCTTCGGCCGCCATGGTCGCCCTGTCGTTCACGATCCGGAGAGCGAGCTGCAGCGCGTCGCGCAGGGTGGTGCGGCTGCGCAGCCGGCCCAGGTCGATGCCGAGGTGGACGATGGCCTGCGCGGTCTCCGGCCGGACGCCGCTGATGATGCTGACCGCGCCCATCAGGGTCGCCGCCTGCACCGTTTTGAGCAGGTGCTGGGCGACCAGCGTGTCGACGGTGGGCACCCCGCTGATGTCCAGGATGATCACTTCGGCGTGCAGCTCGGCGATCTGTTCCAGCAGGCTCTCGGTCAGCCGGGCCGCGCGCCCGGAGTCGAGGGTGCCGATGATCGGCAGGGCGAGCACCTTGTCCCACACCTGGATCACCGGCGTGGACAGCTCCATGATCTCGTCCCGCTGGCGTCTGAGCCGTTCCTGCTGTTCGCGCCGCTCGGTGACGTCCCGGATCGCCGCGCACACCAGCAGGCCCTGGTCGGTGCTCAGCGGGCTGAGGCTGATCTCGACCGGGATCTGCGTACCGTCGCGGTGCACCCCGAACAGGTCGAGGTCCATGCCCATGGGCCTGGCCTGCGGAGCGGCGAAGAACGAGTCGCGGTGGTGGACGTGCTGGCCGTGCAGCCGCTGCGGCACCAGCAGTTCGACGGGCTGACCCACCAGTTCGTCCCGGGTGAAGCCGAACAGCGTCTCGGTCTGCCGGTTGACCAGCACGATGCGGCCGTCACCGCGGGCGATGACCATCGCGTCGGGCGCGGACTCCAGCAGCGCCCGGAACATCGACTCGTCCGCCCGCAATGCCGTCACGTCCCGCAGGACCTTCATGTATCCGGTGAGCTCTCCCGCGTCGTCGCTGACCGGCGCCACCACCACCGAGGCGAGGAACCGCTGCCCGTCCTTGCGGACCCGCCAGCCCTCGGTGCCGAACCGGCCGTTCTCGCGGGCCGTGCCGAGCTCACGGCCGAGCAGATCCGCCGCCTTGTCCTCGTCGGTGTACAGCACCGACACCGAACCACCGACCACGTCGCCGGCGGAGTATCCGGTGAGGGCGGTCGCCCCTTCGTTCCAGCTCACCACGTGGCCGGCCGGGTCGAGCGTGATGACGCCGTCCGCGACCAGCGTCGCCATGGTCTCGAGATCCCTCAACCGCGCTTGCGCGCCAGACGTGCCCGGAGATTCCTCCGCTGCCACTGTTACCTCCCGGTCGGCCCAGGGTCTCGCCCAGGGCTTACCGGGCTGATCATATCCAGCGGGTCCACAACCGGTTCTAGGCCAAAGGACGGCCGGATCCCGACGGCGCTTCGGTGCGTGCGCCCTGGGTCTGACGCTGCCGCAGCCTCACGTAGTTGAGCACGCCGTCCAGCCAGCCCAGCAGGGCGGCATGGGCGATGCGCACGTCCGCTCCCACCGTGGGCACCAGGAGCGTCAGTTCGGCGTACAGCGACGGGCTGAGGCATCCCTCAAGCTCTTCGACGCTGTTGCGCAGCAACCGATGAAGCCGGGTGCGGGTGGCTTCGTCGATCGGGTCGGTGCCGATCTCGTCCCGGACTCGCCGGAGCACCGCCGCGACCCGGATGAGTGCGGCCGGATCTGTGACGACGTCGATGTGCGGCATAGTTCCTCCCTTCGGGCAGACCCTGTACCGGCAGTACAACGTGGACACTCCCGCCGCAGTAGGGCCGTGTTGCCCTGGCAGGTGGGGCTGTTCGCCGGTCCAGCGGTGACTTTGTGCGGCTGCACGTGGGTCTTCGGCCACTCCCAGCCGGGTGTGGGCGGGTACACGCTCGGCCCGAGGTGATACAGCCATGACAACGGACAAGCCCACATCATCTGGATCGCAATCCCGGCGCTGGCCCTGGCTCGCCGCGGTGATCGCGGTGTTGCTGTTGGTGGTCACGGCCTTGGTGGTCGTGCTGCGTTCGGACCAGACCGGACCCGCGGCGCCATCGCCCGTCACGCCAGGTGCCACGACGACGAGCCCGCCGGCGGCCCCGGTGTCGCTGCCGTGGATGTCCGGCCGGCAGATGCTCTACCCGTTCGATGATGTCGCCGCCGCGCGCGCTTGGCAGCAGGAGTACCGCCAGGGCGGCCATTCGCCGTGGCACCGTGACGCGGTGCTCACCGCCCAGTCCTTCACCCAGGGATATCTGGGCTACCAGAACATCAATCGTGTTGTCTCGCAACGGGTGTTCGGCTTGTGGGCATGGGTCGGCGTCGGCTATGACCTGCCCAACGGCAAGATCGCGACGGCGGCGGTGATCCACCTGGTCAAGCTGGACATGGGCGCCGACGGGCCGTGGGAGGTGGTCGGCACGACCGATGTCGCGCAGCTGACCCTGACCCAGCCCGCGTACGGATCGACGGTGACCTCACCGGTGACTGCCGGCGGCCGGATCACCGGCGTGGACGAGAGCCTGCGGATCCTGGTCCGGTCGGGCGGCATCGACCGCGCGGGCGAGAAGTCCGGGATTCCGGCGGGCGGTACCGACAGCTGGTGGTCGGCGTCGGTGAATTTCCAAGCACCGGGCGGGACTGTGCTCACCATCGCGGTCTCCTCGGGTGGCCACACCCAAGCGGTGGAACGGTTCGCGGTCACCGGTCTGCGGGCCGGGCCGCTGCCGTGACCGGGGGCTTTCGGCCCTGCGCGCGCTGTCCAACGGCCCCTGTCCCGCTTGATCCACGAGCAGCACGCTGTGCTGATGAACAATCAGGCGGCGGTGAGCTTTCTCGGCGGGACCGGCACGGTGACCGGTAGCAAGTTCCTGGTCGAGTCGGGCGAGTCCACGGTCCTGGTGGACTGCGGGATGTTCCAGGGACTGGCGTCGCTGCGGCGGCGGAACTGGCAGCCGCCGCCGCTCGACCTCCCCGCGCTCGACGCGGTTGTGCTGACCCACGCGCATCTCGACCACTGCGGCTACCTTCCCGTGCTGGCAAGGCATGGCTGGCGCGGCCCGGTCTACGCCACACCCGGCACCATCGAGCTGGCGCGGATCGTGCTCGCCGACAGCGCGCACCTGATGATGGAGGACGCGGCCCAGGCCAACGCGGGCGGCTGGACCAAACACCGCCCGGCGCTGCCGTTGTACGACTCGGACGACGTGGGACGTGCGGTCCAGTTGTTCCGGCCGCTGGAACACGGTGTGGGCAAACGGATCGCTGCCGGGATCGAGCTGGAGTTCGGCCGCGCCGGGCACATTCTCGGTTCCGCGTGGGCACATCTGGCACTGGTACCGGCCGGTAAGGACGTGGTGGTCAGCGGTGACCTCGGCCGTCCGGTGCACCGGGTCCTGCAACCGCCACAGCCGCGCCCGGCCTGTGATGCGCTGCTGATGGAATCGACCTACGGCGACCGCGTCCATGACGACGAGAAGGCGTCCGCCCTGCTGGCGGACACGATCCGGCGGACGGCCGCGCGGGGCGGAAGTGTCCTGATCCCGGCGTTCGCGGTCGACCGTACCGAGGTCATCCTGGTCGAGCTGGCCAGGCTGGTGCGGGCCGGGGAGATCCCGGATCTGCCCGTGTTCGTGGACAGCCCGATGGCGCTGGCCTCGCTGCGCGTGTACCGGCGGGCGTTCGCGCGCGGCTGGCCGGAGACCCGGCCCGAGCTGTCCGAACTGGACGATCCGTTCGACCCGGGGCACCTGGCCGAACTGCGCACCCCCGAGGAGTCCATGCGGGTGAACCGGCCGGGCCGCCCCTCGGTGATCATCTCCGCTTCGGGCATGGCGACCGGCGGCAGGGTGCTGCACCACCTGGAAGCCATGCTCCCGGACCGCAAACACACCGTGCTGATCGTCGGGTACGCGGCGGTCGGCACCCGGTCCCGGCAGCTGGCGCAGGGCGCCCGCGAGATCAAGATCCACGGCCGCTATGTCCCGGTGCGCGCCGAGGTGACCGTGGTGGACGCCTTCAGCGCGCACGCCGACGCGGACGAACTGGTGGCCTGGGCGACCGGCGGACCGGAGCCCGCGGTGACCTACCTCGTGCATGGCGAGCCCGAGGCCTCGGCCGCGCTGGCAGAGCGGCTGGCGCACGATCGTGGTTGGTGTGCCGTCGTTCCGCGCGACGGCGAACGGGTTCTGGTGTAGTGCCATGGACGTCACCACCACCGTAGGTGCGTTGGCGCATCTGGCCACGGCGGTGGCGATCGGGTTCGTGCTCGGACTGGAGCGCGAGCACGACAACGCGGGCCACCACCAGCCCGCGGGGTCCAGGACATTTCCGCTGATCGCCTTGGCGGGCGCGGTGTCGGTCGCGTTGTCGCCGGTAGCGTTCGGGGTCGGGCTCGCTGCCGTCGGGGCACTCGTGGTGGCCTGGTACTTCCAGGGGACCCGGGGTGAACACCCGGATGTCGGCGCCACCACGGAGATCGCGGCGATCGTGACCTTCCTGCTGGGTGCGCTGGCGTGGTCCCGCCCGGCGATCGCGGTGCCCGTGGGAGTGATCGTGGCCGTGTTGCTGGCGGCGAAGCAGCCACTGCACCGGTTCGCCACTCGTCTGGTCAGCGACCGGGACGTCACCGACGCGATGACCCTGTTCGTGGTGGCGTTCGTCGTCCTGCCGCTGTTGCCCGACCGTCCACTTGGGCCGTACGGGGTGCTCAACCCGGCCCGGATCTGGGTCCTGGTCATCGCGATCACGTTGATCGGCTGGGCCGGTTATCTCGGCACCAGGTGGTTCGGCGAACGCTGGGGCCTGATCGTGACGGGCCTGGCCGGTGGTTTCGTCTCCGGGTCCGCGACCACGGCCGTGCTGGCCCGGAAAGCCAAGACCGGCGGCGCATCCGTGCTGCCCGGCCTGGTCGCGGTCAACATCGCGACGCTCGTGCAGCTCGTCGCGGTCACGGCTGTTGTCAGTCCCGCGGTGGCGTACCGGTTGCTGCCCGCGGCGGCGGCCGGCGTGGTGGTGCTGCTCGCCGAGGTCGGCTGGCTGGTGTGGCGGGACCGGCGGCGGCAGGACCACCAGCAGGAGGAGAACGACGCGCCGTCGGCGCGGCCGATGTCCTTGCGGTCGGCCATCGTGCTGGCCGCCGTACTGGTCATCCTGCTTGTGGCGACCACGGCGGCAGCCGGCTGGCTGGGCGCGGGCGGCGTGCTCGCCGCGGCCGCGGCGGGCGGCCTGGCGGATGCCCACGCTGCCGCGGTCGCGGCAGCATCCCTTGCGCCACATACCATTCCGGTTGGCACCGCAGTGCTCGCCAGCGCGCTGGCGCTGTCGACGAACACGGTGGTGAAGCTGACTCTCGCGGGCAGCCTGGGCGGTGTGCGCGTGGCCCTGCGGCTCGCACAGTGGCTCGCCGCGCCGGTGGTCGCGGTCGCGGTCACTGTTGCCGTGGTGTCGTGAAATTTGTCCACAATGGAGTGACGATGACACTGAACGAACGACCTCCGGCGCTGGTCGTCGACGGGCTGCGGGTGGAACGGGGCGGGCACGAGGTGATCCGCGGGATCGGGTTCCGCATCCCGCGGGGCACGATCACCGGGCTGCTGGGACCCAACGGGTGCGGCAAGACCACGCTGATCCGCGCGATCGTCGGCGTGCAGATCGTCAAGGCCGGAACCGTGACCGTGCTCGGCCACCCGGCCGGCAGCCGGGTGCTGCGCGACCGCATCGGCTACTCGACCCAGGAACCCGCGCTGTACGCGGATCTGACCGTGGGGGAGAACCTGCGCTACTTCGCCACAGTCCTGGGGGCTGCGCGCGCCACTGTGGATGAGGCGATCGCCCGGGTCGGGCTGACCGGGTCCACCGGTGAGCTGGTGGGACGGCTGTCTGGTGGGCAACGAGCCCGCGCCAACCTGGCTGTCGCCTTGCTGGGCACGCCGGAACTGCTCGTGCTCGACGAGCCGACCGTCGGGTCCGATCCCGAGCTGCGTGCGGAGCTGTGGGGGTTGTTCGGGTCCCTCGCCGCGGCGGGGACGACGTTGGTGATCTCCAGTCACGTCATGGACGAGGCCGTCCGGTGCGAACGCCTGATCCTCATGCGGGAGGGCACGCTGCTGGCCGAGGGCAGCCCGGAGGAACTGCTGCGGCGCACCGGCTCTGTCGATCTGGAACACGCGTTCCTGCACTTGGTGAAGGAGGTGACCCGGTGATGCGGGTATCGATCACCCTGGCCACGACCCGGCGCATCCTCACCCAGCTGCGCCACGATCCCCGCACGGTCGCCATGCTGATCGTGGTCCCCACGGTCTTGATGGTCCTGTTACGCTACGTCCTGAACTCCGAGCGGGCGTTCAGCGCCCTCGCGCCCGCGCTGCTCGGCGTGTTCCCCTTCACGATCATGTTCCTGATCACCTCGGTGACCACGCTGCGGGAACGCACGACCGGCACACTCGAGCGGCTGATGGGCATGCCCATCGCGCAGCTGGACCTGGTGTTCGGGTACGCGCTCGCGTTCGGCCTGCTCGCGATCGTCCAGGTGGTCGTCGCGGCCGGGATCTCGTTGCTGTTCCTGGGGATGACGGTCACCGGTTCGGTGTGGACACTGCTGCTGATCACCAGCATGGACGCCTTGCTGGGCACCGCGCTCGGGTTGTTCGTGAGCGCGTTCGCGCGCACCGAGTTCCAGGCGATCCAGTTCATGCCGGTGTTCGTACTGCCCCAGTTGCTGCTCTGCGGGTTGTTCGTTCCGCGCGACGAGATGGTGCGCCGCTACCTGGCCGACCTGGGGCTGCCCGAGAAGGT
>CBIMJO010000329.1:0-8449 GCA_966244135.1 uncultured Actinocrispum sp.
CAACGACCGGGTCCAGCTGGCCGGGTTAGGGGCCGAGTACAACCGCAGGCTGCTGGAGCACTGGATGCGGGCCGGTGTGACGATCACCGACCCGGCCAGCGTGTGGCTCGACGCCGAGGTCACGCTGGCCAGGGACGTCCTGCTGCAGCCCGGCGTCCAACTGCAAGGGTCGACCGCCGTCGGGGAGGGAGCCATCATCGGCCCCGACACGACGCTGGCGAACGTCACCGTGGGCGAGGGGGCGAAAGTCATTCGCACGCACGGTTCCGACTCGATCATCGGCCCCGGAGCCTCGGTGGGGCCGTTCGCCTACCTGCGGCCCGGCACCGAGCTCGGCGAGGGCGGCAAGATCGGCACGTTCGTCGAGACGAAGAACTCACAGATCGGCGCGGGCAGCAAGATCCCGCACCTGTCCTACGTCGGCGACGCGACCATCGGCGAGCACAGCAACATCGGTGCCGCCAGCGTCTTCGTGAACTACGACGGTGTGAACAAGCACCGCACCACGGTCGGCTCACATGTCCGGACGGGCTCGGACAACATGTTCGTGGCCCCGGTCACGGTCGGCGACGGCGCCTACAGCGGCGCCGGCACGGTGATCCGGCGGGACGTCCCGCCGGGCGCGCTCGCCGTCTCCGGCGGGCCACAGCGAAATCTCGAGGGCTGGGTGGTGCGGCGACGTCCGGGCACCCCGGCGGCCGAGGCAGCCGAGCGGGCGCTCGCAGCACAGGATCCCGATCGCGAGGAGCAGTGATGAATGCCAAGTCCGGGACACCGAAAAAGCAGCTGATGCTTTTCTCCGGCCGTGCTCACCCGGAGCTGGCCGAGCAGGTGGCGAGCGAGCTGAAGGTGCAGATCACCCCGCAGGCGGCGTACGACTTCGCCAACGGCGAGATCTTCGTGCGGTTCAACGAGTCGGTGCGCGGCACGGACGCCTTCGTGATCCAGAGTCACACCACGCCCATCAACCAGTGGGTGATGGAGCAGCTGCTGATGGTGGACGCGCTCAAGCGGGCGTCGGCCAAGCGGATCACCGTGATCATGCCGTTCTACCCGTATGCGCGGCAGGACAAGAAGCACAAGGGCCGGGAGCCGATCTCGGCGCGGCTGATCGCGGACATGTTCAAGACCGCGGGCGCCGACCGGATCATGACCGTGGACCTGCACACCGCGCAGATCCAGGGGTTCTTCGACGGCCCGGTGGACCACCTGTTCGCGCAGACCCTGCTGGCCGACCACATCGCGCGGACCTACGGCGACCAGTCGGACATCACCGTGGTCTCCCCGGACTCCGGGCGCGTGCGGCTGGCCGAGAAGTGGGCCAAGCAGCTCGGCGACCGGCCGATCGCGTTCATCCACAAGACCCGCGACCCGCTCAAGCCGAACGAGGCGGTGGCCAACCGGGTGGTCGGTGAGGTCGCCGGGCGGCTGTGCGTGCTGGTCGACGACATGATCGACACCGGTGGCACGATCGTGAAGGCCTGCGACGCGCTGCTGGACGCCGGCGCCTCGGACGTGGTGATCGCGGCGACCCACGGCATCCTGTCCGCACCGGCCACCGAGCGGCTGTCGAACTGCAAGGCGCGCGAGGTGATCTTCACCAACACGCTGCCGATCCCGCAGGAGAAGCGGTTCGAGAACATGACCGTGCTGTCGATCGCGCCGCTGCTGGCGCGGGCGATCCAGGAGGTCTTCGACGACGGCTCGGTGACGAGCCTGTTCGACGGCAACGCCTGAGGACTTTTCCCGTTGTGCCCCGGCTGTTCGCGGCCGGGGCACAGCCGTATCCGGACCCCCGGTGATGCGGGCGCGAAGCTGACGTAAACTATCGGGGTTGTCTCGGCGAGGCCCGGCTCAGTTGAGCTTGGCGTGATCGACGCGGCCGGCTGGTCAGTCGCGTCTCGTCACGCCTGCCGCCGCCGCGATGACGACCCAACTTACCCGGCAGGCATCATCACCCCGCCTTTGTCCTGAGGAGAGCATCACCGTGTCCGAGGTCCGTCTTGCCGCCGAGTCGCGTACCGAATTCGGCAAGGGCGCCGCGCGCCGTACCCGCCGCGCCGGCAAGATCCCCGCGGTGCTCTACGGCCACGGTTCCGACCCGAAGCACCTGGCCCTGCCGGCGCTCGAGTTCGCCCGTGTCGTCCGTGAGCACGGCCAGAACGCCGTCCTGACGCTCGACGTGGACTCCAAGTCCGAGCTCGCGCTGACCAAGACGGTCACCACCCACCCGATCAAGAACTACATCGAGCACGTCGACCTGCTGCTGGTGCAGCGCGGCGAGAAGGTCAGCGTCGAGGTCCCGGTCGTGCTGACCGGCGACCCGGCCGCGTCGACCCTGGTCACCCAGGACCTGACCACGCTGGCCATCGAGGTCGAGGCCCTGCACATCCCCGAGCAGGTCGAGGTGTCGATCGAGGGCGCCGCGGCCGGTACCCAGGTCCTCGCCTCGCAGGTCACCCTGCCGCGCGGCGCCACCCTGGTGACCGACGGCGAGGCCCTGGTCGTCGCCGTGAACGCGGCGCCGACCGCCGAGCAGCTCGAGGGCGAGAGCACCACCGAGGCGCCGGCCGAGGACGTCGAAGCGTCCGACGAGGCCTGAGCAGCACCAGCATGAGCGAGGGGCCGGGGACCGAGCAGCTGACCGTCGTGGTCGGGCTCGGCAACCCCGGCCCTCGCTATGCCGGCAACCGGCACAACATCGGTTCGCTGGCGGTGGACGAGCTGGCTTCCCGGGTGGGCGGCGGCAAGTTCAAGGCCCACAAGGCGGGCGCCGACGTGCTGGAGGGACGGCTGGCCGGGCACCGGGTGGTGCTGGCCAAACCGCGGTCGTTCATGAACGTCTCCGGCGGGCCGGTGGCCGGGATCGCGAAGTTCTTCAAGGTGCCCGCCTCGGCGGTGGCCGTGATCTACGACGAGCTGGACCTGCCGTTCGGCACGGTGCGGCTGAAGCTGGGCGGCGGCGAGAACGGCCACAACGGCCTGCGGTCCATCACCAAGTCGCTGGGCACCAAGGACTACCACCGGGTGCGGGTCGGCATCGGCCGTCCCCCCGGCCGGATGGACCCCGCCGACTTCGTGTTGCGCGACTTCAGCAAGATCGAGGCCAAGGAACTCCCCTTCATCCTCGACCGCGCCGCCGACGCCACCGAAGCCCTGATCACCCACGGCCTCGAAGCCGCCCAGAACACCTTCCACGCCCTCAACTAACCCCACACCCCTCAGCAGCCGCACCCCGGCTGACTAGCCTGCGCCCCGACTGATTGGCCGCACCCCCGCTGATTTCCCAGCCGCCAGCCGACTCCCCCACGGCTCCCAGCCCGGGCCTCGCCCCACGGCCGATGTCCCGGCCTTAGCCTGACTGCCCTCCCCTGACCGAACACAGCTGAAAACCAGCCTGGCTCCGCCCCACAGCAGACTCTATGAGGCCTCACGGGCTGCCACTCGGCCCGCCGCTAGAGGTCGCAAGCCTGGCGTCAGGTTGCCTTCGGCTCTCGGCTGTTTCCAACGGTCTCAGCCGACTCCCCGCCCCAACTGAAGAGAGCCGGAAACCCAAGCCTCACCCCGGCCCCCGACCCACCGCCGATCCCCAGCCTCATCTGACTCCCCACGGCTCTTAGCCGACTCTCCGAGGCCTGCGGGCCGACTTCCCAGCACCACTGGAGAAAGCAGAAACCCGGCCTCAGCCCGGCCTCGCCCTCGGCGGACTCCCCGACCTCGGCTCACTCCCCTCCTCACTGGAGAAAGCCGGAAGCCATGCTCCAGCCTGGCCTCCGGCCCCCAATTTCCAGCCTATCGGCGAGCACCGACAGTTCCGGCCGGGCAAGATCCACATCTGGCGAGTTGTCCCCAGGCCAGAACGTCGCCTTCATCCCCGGGACGAGGACTTCACCTCAGGATTTCACCTTCATCCCCAGGGACTGGGCCAGCGCGGGAGCCAGATCGACCGCCTGAGTCAGGCTGATCGTCGCACCGGCCATCGACGTATAGCCATCACTGATGCCCAGCGATGCGGCGGTTGTCAGGTCGACGTTCTTGAGTTTGGCGTTGGTGAAGCGGATGCCTTCGAGCGTTGAGTCCGGGAAGGTCACTTTGGTGAGTTCGGCGGCGCCGAAATCGACGTCGCGTAATACGGAGCCGGCGAAGGTGATGTTGGTCATCCGGGTGTTGCGGAAGTTCACGGAGATGAGTTTGCAGCCGATGAAGGTCACGCGGTTCATGGTGCTGTCGAACTGTTCCACGCCGGCGAGGGCGGTGTTGACGATCTCCGCGTCCAGCCAGGTGGTCTCGACCATGTCGGTGTCGACGATGTGGGCGCCGTGGATCCAGACGTCGTTGAAGTGGGTGCGGCGCAGCCTTCCCGAGGAGAACCGCACCCCTGAGAGTGCCGACTCGATGAACCGGGCGTTGCCGGCCGTGAAGTCGGTGAACTCGTTGCCGTCAAAGCGGACCGTGCTGTAGTCGCCCTCTTCCTCCAGGTCCCCGGTGAAGTCCTCCAGGAATTTGGCGTAGGGCAGGTCCGTGAGTTCGCGTGCCTTCACGCGGTCTCGCTCTTGTGGATGCTCTCGGCCAGCTGCTCGCCCGCCGCGGCCCGGCGCAGTTTGCCGGACGGCGTCTTGGGCACGGTTCCGGGCGGCAGAACGACAACGGCGACCGGACGCGCCTCCACGGCCTCGAACACCCGGCTGGCGACCTCGCGCTTGATCCGCGCCTCCTCCGGGGCGTCACCGGCCGACTTGGACTCCAGCACCACAGCGAACCGCTCCCGCCGGGTGCCCGCATCCAGCCGCACGGCAACGGCGTTCCCGGCCCGCACACCCTCGACGGAACCGGCGGCCGGCTCGATGTCGGTCGGGTAGATGTTGCGGCCGGCCAGGATGATCACGTCCTTGTTCCGGCCGCACACGACGATCTCGCCGTCGATCGTGTACCCGATGTCGCCGGTCATCATCCAGCCGTCAGCGTCCTGAACGGACACCGGACCGTCCACAGTGAAGTAACCGGGCGTGATGGCCGGGCCGCGCAGCCGGATCTCGCCGACCTCACGATCGCCGAGCACGTTCCCGGAAGTGTCCACAACGGACGCTTCAACATCCGGCAAAGGCTTGCCCAGCACGGCAAAGGACCGCACACCGTCCGCGGGAGCCACCGGAACCGCCCGCCGCTCGACCTCCAGCGCGTGCGCGTCGATGTAGTCCAGCGTCAACCCCGTGAACAGCGGCGCGAAAGACACCGCCAGCGTGCACTCCGCCATGCCGTAAGCCGGGAAGACACACTCCGGCGGCATCGCGAACCGAGCCCCAGCGTCCGTGAAACCCTTGACAGCAACGGCATCGATCGGCTCAGCACCGTTCAAGGCCAGCCGCAACGTCGACAGGTCGTAGGCGCCGTCATCCGCGTTGCCCATCCGCCGGCCCACCATGGCGTAGGCAAAGTTCGGCGCGGCAGTGATAGTGGCGCGGTACCGGCTGATCAGGTCCATCCACAGCAACGGCGCCCGCAGGAAGTCCGGTGGCGTGACCTTGACCAGCTCGATGCCCAGCGTCATCGGCACGGTCAGGAACCCGACCATCCCCATGTCGTGGAACAACGGCAGCCACGACACCATCGTGTCGTTGACGGTGTCCAGCTCCGCCCGGGCGGCCATCGCCATGATGTTGGAGTACAGGTTCCCGTGCGTGATCCGCACCGCCTTGGGGTCGGCCGTCGACCCGCTTGTCAACTGCAGCAACGCATGCACGTCCTCGCCCACCACAACGGGCTCGGCCAGCGGAGTGCCGTCGAGCTCCGAAAGCAGCCGGTACGGGATGTCGTGGTCGGTCAGCACCGGGGCGAGCGCGTCGAACGGCGCGCCCAGCAGCACCAGCTTCGAGTCGATCATGCTCAGCACCCGGAGGGTGTCCTCGGCCCACACCGCGAGGTCGGTGCGCGGGGTCGGCTGGTGCAGCATGGTGACACTGCCGCCGCACAGCCACACCGCCTGGATGGCCGGGGCGATCAACGCCGGGTCTGCGGCCAGCACGGCCACCGAGCTCTCCGCCGCCAGCCCGCCCTCGACCAGCGCGCCCGCGATGCGCATGGCCTGTTGGTGCACCTCCGCCCAGGTGCGCCGGACGGGTTGCGCCGGCTCCCCGAGAATGATGCCCTTGTCGCTGGTCCGCGCGGTGTCCAGCAAGACGTCCACAAACCGACTCATAGCGCCGACTCTAAATGGTCTTCACCAACGGTCAGTAACAAAACCCGCTATTGCGCACTGTCCGCGACCTCCAACCAGCGTTCCTCGACCTCGTCCTTCTCCTTGACCAACGCACGCAGCTGCGCGTCCAGCTCCAGCAGCCGGTCGGGGTTGGTGGCGGCCTCGGCCAACGCGGTGTGCAACTCGGCCTCACGCTTGGTCAGCTTGTCCAGCGCGCGCTCCAGCCGGGCCAGTTCCTTGCTGGCCGCGCGCTGGTCCACCGCGCTCGACTTGGGCTTCGGGGCCTTCGCCGGAACGGACGCGACCGTCGCGGCACGTCGTGACAAGTACTCGTCGATCCCGCCGGGCAGGTGCTTCGCGCGACCGTCGCCGAACAGCGCGTACACCTCGTCGCAGACGCGTTCGACCAGGTAGCGGTCGTGCGAGACGACCACGAGGGTGCCCGGCCACGAGTCGAGCAGGTCCTCCAGCTGCTGCAACGTGTCGATGTCCAGGTCGTTCGTGGGCTCGTCGAGCAGCAGCACGTTCGGCTCGGCCATCAGGATCCGGGACAGCTGCAGCCGCCGCCGCTCCCCGCCGGAGAGGTCCGAGACCGGCGTCCACTGCCGGTTGGGCGGGAACCCGAACTTCTCGGCCAGCTGGGAGGCGGACAGCTCCAGCTTGCCGAGGGTGACCCGGCGGGCGATCTCCTCGACCGCCTCCAGCACCCGCAGGTCGCCGGGCAGGTCCGCCAGCTCCTGGCTCAGGTACCCGAGGTGCACGGTCTGCCCCTGCACCCGCTTGCCGGTCTGCGGCTCGGACTCGCCCGCGAGCAGGCGCAGCAGGGTCGTCTTGCCGGATCCGTTCACGCCGACCAGGCCGATCCGGTCGCCGGGACCGATCCGCCAGGTCACGTGGTCGAGCAGGTCCCGGTCGCCGACCGAGAGGCTGGCGTCCTCCAGCTCGATCACGGTCTTGCCCAGCCGCCGCTTGGCGAACGCGGTCAGCTCGACCCGGTCCCGCGGCTGCGGCACATCCGCGATCAGCGCCTCGGCGGCCTCGATGCGGTACCGCGGCTTGGACGTCCGCGCAGGGGCGCCCCGGCGCAGCCAGGCCAGCTCCTTGCGGGCCAGGTTGCGGCGCTTCTCCTCCAGCGTGTCGGCCAGCCGGGACCGCTCGGCGCGCGCGTACACCCAGTCCGCGTAGCCGCCCTCGTACTGCTCGACCCGCCCGTTCTGCACCTCCCAGGTGCGCGAGCAGACCGTGTCCAGGAACCAGCGGTCGTGGGTGACCACGACCAGGGCGGACTTGCGGGCCAGCAGGTGCTCGGCCAGCCAGCGCACGCCCTCGATGTCCAGGTGGTTGGTGGGCTCGTCCAGCACGATCAGGTCCAGCTCCTGGACCAGCGCGGCGGCCAGCGCGACCCGGCGGCGCTCCCCGCCGGACATCCGGTCCAGCGGCGCGTCCAGACCCAGCGCGGTGATGCCGATGCCGTCGAGGATCGCGCGCACCCGCGCGTCCGCGGCCCACTCGTGGTCGGCATTGAACCCCAACGGGTCCAGCACGGCGTTGCGGACCGTGCCGCCCGCGGGCAGCATCGTCCGCTGCGTGACCACGGCGACTCTCAGATCCCGCGTCCGGCTGACCCGGCCGCTGTCCGCCGGTTCGATCCCGGCCAGGACCTCCAGCAACGTGGTCTTGCCGCCCCCGTTGAGACCGACGACCCCGATCCGGTCGCCCTCACCCACACCCAGCGACACGGCGTCCAGCAACGGCCGGACCCCGTACGACTTGCTCACCGACTCAAGATTGACCAGATTGGCCATCAACCCGCGCTTTCCCGTGTTGAACCCTCAGCAGGAAAGGCTACCCACCGAGCCGCCCTTTCCGGCGCCCCGGCTTGCCGGCGCACTGGCTACGGTCGCCGTATGACCCCGCCAATGCCGCGAAACGCCCTGGGCCGAGCCGGTTTCGCCTGCGCGATGACGAGCGCCGTCGGCGGTTTGATCCCCGTCGTGGGGCTGTTCACCTGGCTGGCGGCTCTCACCGGCATCGGACTGTGCAGCGCCGGGATCGGCCGGTTCCGGCGTGGGTGGTCGACCAACTACGGCCTGTGCGTGGGCGGGATCATGCTCGCGGTGGTGGGCATCCTGATGAGCCTCGGGACCGGCTGGATCAGCATCCAGCGTTAGGCGTGCACCTCGGGCGGGGTCGGGCGGGGCGCCTCGTCGCCGCCGATCACCCGCGCGCCGGGCACCGGTCCGTGCGCAACGC
>CBIMJO010000330.1:0-8443 GCA_966244135.1 uncultured Actinocrispum sp.
TCCGCCGCGATCGACCTGGTCGAGAAAGCAGACCACGGCGACCTCACCGCGACCACCGCGATCATCGACATCGCCCAGATCGTCGCCGCCGTCGCCGGAGTGACCGCGTTGCGCGCCGGGAACATCGTCAAAGGCGGCATGGTCGCCGCCGGCGAAGGCAACCCGCTCACCGGCGCGGCCGCCCAGGGAGCCGTACGAGCCCAGCAGATCTACATCATCAGCGCCGCCACCCGGATCGCCGCCGACGTGGTCACGGTCGCCACCATGGGCATCGACACCGCCCGGCAACTCGACGAGATCGAGGCAGGCGCCGGCGACCGCGAATCGAAAGACCGCGCCAAGGCCCTGCTGCTCGCCCAGCTCGCCGTCACCGGCGGACTCACCGCGTTGTCCATCAAGGGCGAACTCCCGGCACTGGGCAACGGCCGCAAACTCACCCTCTACACGCCGAAGGGCGAAGACGTGCCCCGGGCACTGGTCCAGGGCATGGAGACGACCGGGAACCTGAAGTTCAGCCAGAAAGACGTGGGGGAGTACACCGGCGACAAGACGATGACCATCGACGAGCTCAGCGCCAGCATGAAGTCCGGCGGCTGGAAAGGCGACCCGCTGCACGTCGTCGAACTGCCCGACGGATCCATCGTCAGCCTCGACAACCGGCGGCTGTGGGCGGCCAACAAAGCCGAACTGGCCAACGTGCCCGTCATGTACCACGCGCCCAGCGAGCCGTTCCCCGCCGAATGGGCCAAGCAGGGCTTCGAACTCGACCAGAACATCTACCGCCTCGCCGACGGCAGCCTCGCCACCGGCAAGAACCCCGGCGCCGAACTGGCCTACGCCAAAGGCGCGATCGCCAGCACCTACGGCGAGGCGGCGCTGTTCCGCACCGCCAACCAGGGCAAGATCAAGGGCGGCGGGAAGTTCCCGCTGTGGGGGCAGTACGAACTGCCCCGTGTGCGGCGCAAGGACACCGTTGCGCCGCCGGGCATGGACTAGGGAGACCTCTCGATGACGCTCGCCGCCGCGTTCGCCGCCTACCTCCGCGACCGGTCGACGACCCCCGCACTGGCGGCCGCCCTGGCCGAGGCGGGCCTGCCCGGCCACGCCGGCCTGCTCGGCCGATCGGGCACTGTGGACGGCGGGCTCTTCGGTCCACAGTGGACAGGACGGTCATGCCACCTCGGCCCGGCACCGGCTGCCGGCGCCGCTCCCGGCGACCTGTGGTTCGACCCGGCCGAACTGACCGCCATGGTGCTCATCCCACGTCCCAAGGCGGTTTACGACAGCTGGCCCGAAGCCATCCGGGAACGCATGACCCCCACCGTGTCCTGGCTCGCGATCACCCCGACCGAGGCGTGGCAGGTCCTCGGCTGGGCCCAGGTCGTGGGGACCTCCCTGGACCTCGCCGACGGGCGGTCACCCGCGGCCGGTCTCAGCGGCTGGCAAGCCGACCAGTACGCCACGTTCTTCGGCAAAGCCCTCGCCAACCGCCACGACTGGGCCGCGGTAGCCGAAACCGACCTCGCCGACACCCTCTGGCCGCCGGACAACGGACCCGAGCTGATGGGCTACATCGGTGAAGGCGAAGTCCTGACACTCAACCGCGCACTCGCCGTCGTCCCGGACACCGACGATGAGGACGAAGGCGACGACGATGAGGACGACGGTTTCCTGGACGACGCCGAGCCGCTCACCGGCGTCGCGTTCCGCACGCACGTATCCAGCCAGCAAGGCCTGCTCAACCGCGCCCACCTGGACAGCTGACGATCACGGTGAGGCGGCGCCTCATCGGCGTGACCGCGGATCGGTGTCGCCACGGCTGCGGAAGCGCTCCAGCGCCTCTGCCGCCTGAGACGACCCGGCCTCCTTGGCTTCGTGCAATGCGCGGATGTAGTCATCCCGCCGGCCCTGCCGCCGGTACATCGCCGCCAGCTCGTCCTTGGCGTCGACCGAGCCGTTGCGTGCTTCGCGGAACAACATCCGCTCGGCGTCCCGGTGCCGGCCATCGCCCTCCAGCCTGCGCGCTTCGAGGACTTCCTCGGCCTGCGGAGTGGGCGTGGCGATGATCAACTGCTGCTCGAGCGGCGTGGTCGGCAGGATGAGCTGCTCGGTCGGGCCGGTCTGCGGCACGGGTGCCTTCACCGGCGGTGGGACGAGCTGTTCGTGGCGGGTGCGCCACGCTTCCCCGTCGTAGTCGCTCGACGGCAGGTGACGGCCGGTCTCGTCCGCATACGCGCCACAGGCACGCGCCACCGCAAGGGTTTCGTCGACCGACGGAACCCGCCGGCCGGTGACGATCTCGTGGATCGCCGACTCACTCAACGGCGTGCCACCGAGCCGGGTCTGGCGCGCGATATCCGCCATCGACGGATCCCCCGCCGACTCCCGCAGCCGCCGCAACGCCCCGGAGATACCCGCACGCGGACTGGTACCCGCCGAAGCCGAGGGGGCTGTGTGGGACGTCTGCGACTCCGGTGATGGCGTGATGGACGGCGCCGGTTGCTCGCTGTTCGATCGAAGCGCGGCGCGCAGGCTGGCGATGGCGGCATCAGGCACGACAAGGGCATCGGCCGAGGCGGCGGTGTCAGTTACGGAGAGGGATCGGCGACCGCGGAGGTGCCGGGCACGGCGTAGGTTTCGGCCGCAGCTGGGGCATCAGCCGTGGCTGGGGCATCGGCCACGAAGTGACTGTCAGGCACAACTGGGGTGTCGGCCGCGGCGAGGGCGGCAGGCATGCGGTGGGTGTGGGTGTTGGGCGCGGTTTGGGGGCGGGCGGGTGGGGTGACGCCGGGGGCTGCCCGCAGGTCGTCGATGGTGGCCTGCAGTTCGTGCAGATCGTGTTCGGTGGCGCTCTGATCGGGTTTCGCTGGTGGGTGTCCGGGCGGCCAGCGCGCGCAGCGCCTTGATCTCCTCCTGCTGCCTGCGGATGGTTTCCCACGGGTCGTTGTGCGTCTCGCGCGGCGCCTGGTTGCGCGTGAAGAAGTACCCCTCAAGCTCGTTGACGCTGCGCATCTGCGGGCGTCGGCAACCGGTTCGCCACCAGCCGGTCCCTGACCGCCTCGAACAACAAACCGAGCGTCAGGAACGCAGGTTGCTGCGGCACGCCCTCCTCGACGGTGTCGGCCAGGTACTTCGTGAAGTATGTCTGCGGCTGCCGCCCGGGCTCCGAACCGGCCTCACACCACGCTTCCTGATAGGCGCTGCTCGCGGTCATCACGTACGCACCGGACTGGTGGGTTCGCTGCAGGGCGACCATCGCCGAGCTCGCCTGCGAACCGAGCGGCGAGTGCTCGGGGTCCACCGCGATACCGGAATAGCAGCAGTCGAGAATGACGATCTTGACGGATGCCTTGCTGTTGCGCAGAGCCTCGCGCACCGCCCGGTACTCCAGGCTGGTGGTGGCGCGCCGGTTCAGCTCCTGCCGCGAGCCCGCCAACCCCAGGCACAGCTCGTGATTTTCGCTCGATGCTGTGCTGAACCGCAGGCACGGACGGCAGATGCGCGTAATCCCAGGTGCCGATGAGCACGGCCGCGGACCGTCCGTGCTCGTGCAGGCGGAACGGTTCACTCATCGAGCAGCTCGTTCAGGATCGGCATGACATCGTCGACGTTCTTCGCCGTGACCGTGATCTTCTTGTTCTTGTGGGTGATCTCGACACTCAGATCCGACCGGCGCGCCCGCAGGAAGTCCGGCAGCATCTTGATCACCGTGAGCAGCCCGGCACCGCCGCCGACACCGATAGCGGCCAGGTAGTCGGCCACGCCGAGCGTGCCCGGCGCGGGCGTGCCGGGAACGCGTTCCAGTTGGACGTCCTGGGCGAGGCTCAGCGTCCGCTGCAACGACAGCAGTTCGGCGTTGTCGGAGATCCGCAGTTCAAGCCGGTCTTCCTCGCGCATGCGTTGGGCGCCTTTCGGTTCAGCGGGCCAGCTCGCCACACCCTTATCGCCCCTGCGAACGGCCGCGCTACACCACAAAAGCCGGCTACGGAGCCGTAGGTATCCCGCGGCCGGACATGCCCTCTTTTAGAGATGCGTGAGGGGGACGGACGCAGATCCGCAGGCAAGAGGGGAACACTGATGACGGGTTCATTGGCGCTGCCGATCCGGCGGTTGAGGGGCGACGTCCGGTTCGTCGCGCCCGCACCGGCCGGTCCCGCGGAGAACGCCACACTGTCCGATGTGGACTGTCGCGGTGCCGCGGCAGTGGGCAACGGCGTGCACCGGGGTGGCTCGACCTGGGACCGGATCAGGATGCCGACCATCGGGATCGAGGTAGATGGACTGCTGGACGTCGGGATCGAGGTAGATGGACTGCTGGACGTCGGGACGGTCGACGCGGACGACGTCTAGATCGCCGGCCCGGATCTGGATGGCCGACCGCCGCTAGCCGCGCAGACCGGGGCCCGCGACGACTTCGACCTCGCTGACCGGGATCGCGCCGTGCTCCTGGCACACCGGTTGCTCGGTCACCGTGCCGCCGCAGCCGATGTGCCGGGACACCCGCGGCGGCCCGTCGGGGTTCGGAACGTTGCGGTCGCCCCACTGCATCAAGGCCAGGATCACGCCGCGCAGCTCGCGTCCGCGGTCGGTCAGCACGTACTCTGCGCGCACCGGCTTCTCCGAGTACTCGACGCGGCGCATGATCCCGTGCCCCACCAGTTTCGCCAGGCGGTCCGACAGGATGTTGCGGGCGATGCCGAGGCTTTTCTGGAACTCCTCGAAGCGGTGCATGCCCAGCAGGGCGTCGCGCACGATCAGCAGCGTCCACCGCTCGCCGACCACCTCCAGGCTCCGCGCGACCGAGCACACCTGGTCCGAGTACGTACTGCCCAACATGCGGGCCACTCTACCTGCTTGGTTGCGTGACGCAACGCGGTGTGTCTACTCTTCCGTTTCATGACGCAACCCACTGGCCGGTGGTGACCGGCATGGCCCGGCACTGGAAAGTCCTGATCGTCACGTCGGTGGCGGTGTTCATGGCCCTGCTGGACGTCACGATCGTCAACGTCGCCTTCCCCGACCTGCGCCACGACTTCCCGGACACCCCGCTCAACGGCATCTCGTGGGTGCTCAACGCCTACAACGTCGTGTTCGCCGCCGCCCTGGTGCCCGCGGGACGGCTCGCCGACCGGGTGGGCCGCAAGCGGATGTTCCTCGGCGGGCTGATCCTGTTCATCGCCGCCTCCGTCGCATGTGGACTCGCCCCGACCGTGCCACTGCTGGTGACCGCCCGCGTCGTGCAGGCGATCGGCGCGGCCACGATCCTGCCGACCGCGCTCAGCCTTGTCCTGCCTGAGTTCCCGCCCGAGCGCCGTGCCACCGCCGTCTCCCTCAACACCGCGACCGGTGCCATCGCGGCGATCGCGGGCCCGACGCTCGGTGGCGTGCTGGTGCAGTGGCAGGGCTGGCGCTGGGTGTTCTTCGTCAACCTGATCATCGGCCTGATCGCGCTCATCCCCGCCCGCCGCCTGCTCAAGGAGACCGAGCGCGACACCAGCAGCCGCTGGCCCGACGCCCTCGGCGCGCTGCTGCTCACCGCCGCCGTCACGGTCCTCGCTCTCTCGCTGGTCAAGGCGCAGGACTGGGACGCCGCCCTCACCTACGGCGGATTCGCTGTCGCCGCACTGCTTCTGGCCGCCTTCGTACTGCGCTCCGCCCGCCACCACACGCCGGTGTTCGAGCTGAAACTGTTCCAGGTCAGGCAGTTCTCGGTCGCCAACGCCGGCTCGTTCGCCTTCAGCGTCGGCTTCTACGCCCTGCTGCTGTGTAACGTGCTGTTCCTGACCAGCGTCTGGCACTTCAGCATCCTCGACGCCGGCCTGGCCGCCACACCCGGCTCGATCATGGCCACCCTCACCGCGCCGATCGCCGGACGGCTGGCCGACCGGTACGGGCCCAGGGCCATCGCCATCCCCGGCGGCCTGATGTTCGGCCTCGGCGCCCTGCTGCTGGCGCTGCGCACCGGCACCGACCCGGCCTACCTCACCGAGGTCTTCCCCTCACTGTTCCTCACCGGCGCCGGAGTCGGGTTCACCTTGCCCGCGTTCAGCAGCGCCGCCGTCTCCCGGCTGCCCGCCGACCGGTTCGCCACCGGCATCGCCATCACCTCCGGCTTCCGCCAGATCGGCGCCGTGGTCGGCATCGCCGCCCTCGTCGCGATCGTGCCCGCCGGCGGCTACCACGGCGTCTGGTACATGATCGCCGCCACCGGCGTCCTCGCCACCCTCGCGGGACTGGCCCTGCAACCCCGGGAAAATCATCTCGGCACCGATGTGTCGTTCTCCGCCCAGCCCGTTCGCAGCCAGGGTGAGAGCCGAGATGAGAGGACAACGACATCGTGGAGCAGCAGGAGAACGTGAGTGCCGTCCTGACCGTCGCCGCACCCGCCGCGACGGTGTTCGCGGTGCTCGCCGACCCGACAACGCATTGCGCGATAGACGGCACCGGCTGGGTCCAGCAAGCCGTCGAACAGACGCCGCTGACCAAGGTGGGACAGATCTTCCGGATGGGCATGTACCACCCAGGCCACCCCGACCGGCACTACCGGACGGCCAACAAGGTCGAGGTCCTCGACCCGCAACGCGCTATCGGCTGGCAGACCGGAGCGGACGGGAACGACGAGGACCTGGAGTTCGGTGGCTGGATCTGGCGGTACGACCTCGTGCCCCTGGGCCCCGCCGAGACCGAGGTGACGCTGACCTACGACTGGTCAGGCGTGCCGCAGTTCCGCCGCGCCTACATCCACTTCCCGCCGTTCGGCCCGGACCACCTCGCCAACTCCTTGCGGCACCTGGCCGAGCTCGCCGGGAAGTCGTGAGCGCCAGGTGGCCGGCCGGATCACCGGCCGGCCACAGCGGTTTTACGACGCGCGCAGGGCGTCGATGACCCACTCGAACGCCGGGACCATCGGCGGGCGCTGCGGCCAGCCGTTGATCGCGCCCAGCAGCGACCAGTACCGCTCCACCCGCCGGTCGGAGAACGTCGCCAGCGTGTCGGCCAGCTCCAGCCGCTTCTCCCGCGACGTGGTGTCCGGCACGATCCGGGCGAGGATCTCCTGACCCTCAGCGGAATCCGGTGCGACACCGGCCGCCAGGGCGGCGCCCGCGTGCTCCATCACCGGGGCCGGATCCATCGGCTCGGCCGGTGGCGTGGACTGCGCCCCCGCCGTGGCCATCTCCCGCACCCTGGCCTTGAACGACGGGTCGGCCACCAGCCCGGCCAGCTCGATCCACGCGTCCACCTGCTCGGGGGTGGGCTCGTCGGGCAGCTCGGCCGGCATCGTGCGCATGCCAGTGGCGATGTGCGCGCTCTCTGGCCTCGGCTCGACGCCCGCGAACGCCTCATCGACGAACTCGTCGATGATCCGCTGCCGCTCCTGCGCGGACAGCTTGGCCAGTTCGTGCATCAGTTTCATCTCCTCGGTCGTACTGCCACGGCTCGCCACCGAACTGAGCACCGCCCGCCGCAGCCGCAGCGTCCGGATCTCCGCGTCCAGCGCGCGCACATGCGCCCGGGCCACATCGGCCACGGTCACCTGCTCACGCAGCACCCGCTCCACCGTGTCCAGGTCGATACCCAGCTCACGCAGCGTGCGCACCAGATCCAGCCGGGCCGCGGCCTCGGCGTCGTACATCCGGTAGTTGCCGCTGGTCCGGCCGGCCAGGGGCACCAGGCCCAGGTCCGACCAGAACCGCACGGTGCGCACCGGCAACCCGGTGCTGCGGGCCAGCTGCCCGATGGAGAACAGTTCGGTCACGGCACTCAGCCTCAACCTTCCAGCGACTGGAGACTCAAATCGATTTAACTCGTACTGACAGTCTGTGGTTACCCCGACGCGCGCACGCCAGGGTGTAAGGGATGCCTGAGCACCCCTTGGAGAGAGGCGATAACGGCCGTGCGACACCGCGCCATGCAGGTCCTGACTCCCGGCGCCGGATTCACCCTGACCTACGTCGACACCCCGCACCCGGGACCCGGCCAGGTCCGGGTCACCGTCGAGGCCTGCGGGGTCTGCCACTCCGACGCGGCGATCACCGCCGGTGACGTCCCGCACGCGACGTTCCCGCTGGTCACCGGGCACGAGATCGCCGGGCGGGTCGAGGCCCTCGGCGACGGCGTCACCGGGTGGGGGATCGGCGACCGGGTCGCGGTCGGCTGGTACGGCGGGGACTGCGGCTACTGCGACGCCTGCCGCGGCAGCGCCGTGATGTGCGCGGACCCGCAGGTGCCCGGCCTGGCCTACGCGGGCGGGTTCGCCGAGTCCGTCACCGTGCCCGCGGCGGCCCTCGCGCCGATCCCCGACGTGCTGTCCTCGGCCGAAGCCGCGCCGCTGGCGTGCGCGGGCGTCCGGGTGTTCACCGCGCTACGCCAAAGCGCGGCCCGGCCGGGAGACCTGGTCGCGGTCGTCGGGCTCGGCGGCCCCGGGCACCTGGCCCTGCAGTTC
>CBIMJO010000331.1:0-8418 GCA_966244135.1 uncultured Actinocrispum sp.
GTGGTGTGTGACGAGTACTGCGCGGCCGCCCCGAACGTGTACGCGGCCGGTGACGTCGCCCGCTGGTACAACCCGCTGTTCGGCACGTCGATGCGCATCGAGCACCGCACCACCGCCGCCGAACAGGGCATGGCCGCCGCCCGCAACCTCCTGGGCGCGGCCACCCCGTTCACGCCGATCCCGTACTTCTGGACCGACCAGTACGAGACCAAGGTCGCCGCCTTCGGCCACCTCACCCCCGACGCGGAGGTGACGGTGACCCAAGGCGACCCGGCCGCCGGCAAGTTCATCGCCCACTACCACCGCGACGGCACCCTCACCGGCGTGCTGGGCTGGAACATGCCCCGCGAACTCCGCAAGGAACGCCAGCTCCTGGCCTGATCCCCTCGTGAGTGGTGTCGCGAGTGAGAGCTCGTGACACCACCCACAGCACTAGGGTGGATGCATGGCAACGAAGCCCTTCGCGTCCTCCGCGGACCTGACCGAGAAGCAGCAGACCCTCGAAGTGCTGGCCGACGGTGTGTACGCGCTGACGGCTGAGGGGGATCCGAACATCGGGGCGGTGGAGGGCGAGGACTTCCTCGTCTGCTTCGAGGCGCTGGCGACGCCGGTCGCGGCCGGGGAATGGCTCGCCCGGTTGCGCGAGCACACCGATAAACCCGTGCGGCACCTGGTTTTGTCGCACTATCACGCGGTGCGGGTGCTGGGGGCCAGCGCGTTCGGCGCCGAGGTGATCATCGCGCACGACAACACCAGGATGCTGATCGCCGAACGGGGGCAACAGGACTGGGAGTCGGAGTTCGGCCGGATGCCGCGGCTGTTCAAGCACCCCGAGTCGATCCCCGGGCTGACCTGGCCGACGCTGACGTTCAACGACCGGCTCACCATCCCGCTCGGCGGCGACCGCGGCGAGGCCAGCCTGCGCTACCTGGGGCGCGGGCACACCGAGGGCGACATCGTGGCGTGGCTGCCGAAGCAGAAGATCCTGTTCGCCGGGGATCTGGTGGAGTCGCAGGCCGCGCTCTACACCGGGGACGCGTTCCACCGGGACTGGCTGACGTCCACTTTGGACAACATCGCCGCGCTCGGCGCCGAGACCCTGATCGGCGGAAGGGGCGCGGTGGCAAGGGGTTCCGGCGCCGTCGCGGCCGCGATCGCCCAGACCAGGCACTTCCTGACGGTCATGGTCCGTGAGGTCAGCGTCGCGCAGCAGAAAGGCGGTTCGCTCAAGGACGCGTTCGAGGCGTGCCACGCGGCCCTGGCCGACGAGTACGGGCGCTGGCCGATCTTCGAGCACTGCCTGCCGTTCGACGTCTCGCGGCTGTGGGACGAACTGTCCGGTGTGGAGCGTCCGGTGATCTGGACCGCTGAGCGCGATCGTGAGGTGTGGGAGCAGTTGCAGCGATGAGCCGGGTGATCGTGGTCGGCAACGGGCCGGTCGGGCAGACCTGCGCGCTGCTGTTGGCCCGGTGGGGTGTCCCGGTGCTCCTGCTGGACCGCCGCCCGTACCGCGACCCGGTGGGGTCCAAGGCGATCTGCCAGCAACGCGATGTGCTCGACATCTGGGACTCGGTCGGCGCCGGCCGGCAGATCGCCGAAGAGGGCGTCACCTGGCGGACCAACCGGACGTTCCACCGGGACGCGGAATTGTTCGCCCTGACGCTGCCGGAAACGCCGGGCGCCGCGTTCCCGCCGTTCGTCAACATCTCCCAGTCGCGCACCGAGCAGATCCTGGACGAGCGGATCGCCGGGCAGCCGCTGATCGACGTGCGGTGGGGACACGAGGTCACCGCGATCAGCGAGTCCGGCACGGTCACATGGAACAACACGGTCACATGGAACAACACAGGCACATGGAACAACACGGGCACCTGCGCCCAGGGCACGTTCGAGGCGGACCACGTGGTCCTGTGCTCGGGCGGCCGCAGTGAGGCGCTGCGCCGGTCGCTGGGTATCTCCTTCGGCGGCCGGGTCTTCGACGACCGGTTCCTGATCTGCGACATCCGGACCGACCTGCCAGGCTGGGCCAGCGAGCGCCGGTTCTACTTCGACCCGTCGTGGAACCCGGGGCGCCAGGTGCTGATCCACCCGTGCCCGGGGTCGACGTTCCGGATCGACTGGCAGGTGCCCGGGGACTACGACCTGGCCGCCGAGGAGGCCGACGGCCGCCTGGACCGCCGCATCCGGGCCATCATCGGTGACAAGGATTACACGATCGTGTGGAAGTCGGTGTACCGGTTCTCCTCGCAGGTGGCGAGCCGGATGCGGGCCGGCCGGGTGCTGCTGGCGGGCGACGCGGCGCACCTGTACGCCCCGTTCGGGGCGCGCGGGCTGAACTCGGGCGTGGCCGACGCGGAGAACGCGGCCTGGAAGATCGCCTTCATGCTCAACGGCTGGGCCGGCGCGGCTTTGTCGGAGTCCTACAACGACGAGCGGCACGCCGCCGCTCTCGAGAACCTGGATGTCACCAGCGCGACCATGCGCTTTCTCGTCCCCCAGGACGCCACGCAGGCGGAACACCGTCGCGCGGTGCTGGAACAAGCGTCGTTCGACCGGGCGCGCATCCCCGAAGTGGACTCGGGACGGCTCGCGGAGCCGTTCTGGTACGCGCGGTCACCACTGACCACCCCAGACCCCAGCCGCCCGTTGTCAGCCCGGCCACCACGTGGTGAACTCCCGGTCCCAGCACCTGGGACGCTCGTTCCGGACGTCGTGACCCCGCTCGGACGCCTGCGCGCCCTCGCTCGGGACGGTTTTCTCCTGCTGACCAGCGAGAACTCGCCGGTGGTGCGGCCGAGCCCCCCGCCGGTCCGGGTCGTGCCCATGACACGGGACCTGGCGGCCGCGTTGGCCGCGAGGCCTGGCGAGGCTTGGCTCATCCGGCCGGACGCCCACGTCGCCGCGGTGCTGCCCACGCCTGTGCCGGGCGACCTCGATGTCGCCGTCCGGCGGGCGTGCGGCTACTCGCGGCCGCGGACGATCGTCGGCTCGAAGTAGTCGTCGTCCAGCTGTTCGGGCAACTCCCACTCGACCCGGTCCTGTGGCTCGTCCTCAATGGCCGGCCTGTGCATCGTCGTCATGATCATCCCTCCTTCCGGGCCTGACATATTCATGGAAACGGAATGAGAAAGTACTCACAACCCCTATTCCACGTTGTGACACAGTCTTCACGCCACCTGAAGAGTATCCTCACCCCTTTTGACAGAACCGCTACTTGACAAACCAGGGGATTGCGTCCCCGGCCAGGGCCGGGGCAGGCTCACCTGGTGAGCGAACCGATCGACGAGCACTTCAGGGCCGCGGTCGCCGCACTGCGGCCAGGCCGCCCCGGCGGCTCGCTACCCTCCGCTGTGCTGGACATCTTCGACGCCCAGCTGGGCAGCAGGCACCTCGACCTGGCCGCGCGCCGGCTGGGTGCGCAGGGTCAGGGTTTCTACTCGATCGGGTCATCCGGACATGAGGGCAGCGCTGGTGTTGCGGCCGTGTTGCGGGTGACCGATCCCGCGTTGCTGCACTACCGGTCGGGTGCGTTCTACGTCCAACGGGCGAACATGGTGCCGGGCTCGAGCCCGTTACTCGACGTGATGTCAGGGGTCGTGGCGGCCCGCGACGAACCCATCGCCGGCGGGCGGCACAAGGTGCTGGGTCACCAGGGGTTGTCGGTCATCCCGCTGACCTCGACAATCGCCTCCCACCTGCCCAGGGCGGTCGGCCTGGCATTCGGGATCGAGCGCGCGGCCCGGCTCGGAATCGATTCTCCGTGGCCTTCGGAATCGATCGTGATATGCGGTTTCGGCGATGCCTCGGCCAACCATTCCACCGCCGTGGGCGCGTTCAACGCGGCCCGGCACTGCGCTCACCAACATCTGCCGTTGCCGTTGTTGTTCGTTTGCGAGGACAACGGGATAGGGATCAGCGTCCGCACTCCCCCGGACTGGATCTCGTCGGTCTATTCGGCTTCCGGGATGCGGTACTTCCACGCCGACGGCAGCGACATCGTGTCGGTTCTGTCCGTTGCCGCCGAGGCGGCGCAATGGGTCCGGGCCTCTCGCCGGCCGGCGTTCCTGCACCTGCGGACCGTCCGGCTGATGGGACACGCTGGCTCGGATGTTGAGAGCGCGTACCGGACGCCGGGCGAGATCACCGCCGACTACGCCCGCGACCCGGTCCTGCGGACCGCCGAGTTGCTTGTCTCCCATGGGGTTCTGACGCCGTCCCAGGTGCTGGACCGGTATTCCGCCAAGCAGGACGAGGTCGCCGCGGCGGCTGCCGAGGCGGTGTCCCGGCCGAAGCTCGCCTCTGCCACCGAGGTGATGGCGCCTTTGCGCCCGTCCCCTGTGGACGCTCCGGCCGTCTCGGTATCCGGGACGCTGGCCCAAGGGGTGAACCAGGCGCTGGCCTCGCTGATGGAGTCCGATCCCGGCGTGCTGGTGTTCGGCGAGGACGTGGCGCGCAAGGGCGGCGTCTACGGCGTGACCCGTGGGCTGCACAAGCGGTTCGGGCCGGCGCGGGTGTTCGACACCATCCTGGACGAACAGTCCATTCTGGGCACGGCCTTGGGCACCGGAATGCACGGGTTCCTGCCCATTCCGGAGATCCAGTACCTGGCGTACTTCCACAACGCCGCCGACCAGATCCGCGGCGAGGCCTCGACCATGCGGTTCTTCTCCAACACCCAGTTCGGCAACCCGATGATCGTGCGGATCGCCGGATACGCCTACCAGAAGGGCTTCGGCGGCCACTTCCACAACGACAACTCGATCGCCGCGCTGCGCGACATCCCCGGCGTGGTGATCGCCTCGCCCTCCCGCGCCGACGACGCCGCCGCGATGTTGCACACCTGCGCGGCGGCCGCCCGGGCCGATGGCCGCGTTTCCCTGTTCCTGGAACCGATCGCGCTGTACCACACGCGGGATCTGCACCCGGGCGACGCCGCCTGGCTGGCCACCGGATCCCCTGTCACGGCGCCGATCGGCCGGGCCCGGGTGTACGGATCGGGGACATCGCTGACGATCGTGTCGTTCGCCAACGGGGTGCCGATGAGCCTGCGAGTCGCGTCCCGGCTGCCGTCGGTACGGGTACTGGACCTGCGGTGGCTCAACCCGTTGCCGGTGGCGGACTTGGTGGAACACGCGTCGGCGACCGGGCGGGTGCTGGTTGTCGACGAGACCCGGCGGACCGGCGGCGTGTCCGAGGCGGTGTTCACCGCGCTGATCGACGCGGGCTACAAAGGCTCGCTGTTCCGCGTGACCAGCGAGGACTGCTTCATCCCGCTCGGCGCCGCCGCCAACCACGTGTTGCTGGACGAGGACACCATCGAAAAGGCTGCCCTCAAGGCAATCGAGTAGCCCAGTCCCTGATTTCGTCGAGGTGCGCGGGTTGCAGGCCCGTCGCCGGATCGACGTGGCACAGCAACGTCGGCGTGCCCGCCCGCGCCTCCTCGAACTCCTCGCGACCCGGTTCGAGGTTGTGGTTGTCGTCCAGCCACGCCAACGGCAGCCCATCGGCGTAGCTGAGGACATCCGGCCACTTCCACTGCCTCCTGGTGTCCGCGAACTCGATCACCGGCAGCTCCGGCAACCCGATCGCTGGCCCGATATACCGGTTCGCACCGTGCTCCCACGTCGTCGCCCACACCAGCGCCAGGCCGGTCTCGTCCGCGAGCCCGGTGAGCATCGGCCCGTGCCCTGGGTTGAGCCAGACACGCATTCCCTTGCGCCGCTTGGCTTGCTTCCCGGAGTACCACGCGCCCTTGGCGTACCGGAAGGTCAGGTAGCCGGGCGGCCGCCGTTCCGCCTGCGCCTCATAGGGATTGAGCGGCCCATCGACATCGAGGAGCAGAAGGCCTTTCATCCCAACGCCTCGCGCAGAGCCTCCTCGGCCCGGGTGATCCGGCGCGGGTGCAGACCGGCATCGCGGGCCTCCTGCACGGCCTGCTTCAGCAGCCTGATTCCCTCGGTCTCGTTCCCGGCCGCGAGGTACGCCTGGCCGAGGGACAGTGTGCCGCTGGGAGTCCAGCGGTCGTCGCCGTACTCGTGCCGCAGATCCAGCGAGGCCCGCAGGTGGTGCACGGCCTGGTCGGCCTGCTTCGCCTCGTACAGGTGGTAGAAACCCATGTGGCGGTGGGCTTCGGACTTCGTCAGCAGGTCCTCCGCCAGGTCCAGCGCCTCCTGGAACAACGGCACCGCCGTCACCCAGTCCTGGCGCAACACCTGATGCACCAGCCCAAGCCCGAACGCCGACTGCGCCACGCCCCCGTTGTCCTTCAGGTCTCGCCGGATCGTCAGCGCCCGCTGGAAAAGCGCCTGCTCCGCGTCGATGTCCCCCGCCTCGCCGCCGTCGATGAGCCGGTCGAGCGCCTCGAAGTGCAGCAACCACCCCAGCTCGTGCGAGGCCGTGGCCTCGGCGGCGTCTCCGTCGGCCTCGGCGAGGTTCTTCTCAAGCAAGGCCCGCGCCTCGGCGTAGTCACCCGTGCGGAACGCGGCCTCCGTCAATGCTTCCCAGCCCCCAGTACTCATGACCCAACCCTAGCGGGTGTGCACTATCGGGTACGGAGGGTCATATCGATACACGTCGGTTGAGCATGTACCGCACCACACCGCGGGTGGCGCCGCCGATTTCGCGGCGTCCGGCCCCCTGGCGGCGGAATCCCGCGGACTCGGCGACCCGGATCGAGGCCTCGTTGGACGGTTCGGTCTCCAGTTCGATCCGGTACAGCACGGGGATGGTCCACGCGTACGCGACCAGCGCCCGCAGACCCTGGGTCGCCACACCTTTGCGGCGGTGCAGCGGGGACACGGAGTAGCCGGTGATCGCGATCCCCCGGTCGAGGTCGGCCAGGCGCAGGACGATCTCGCCGAGGGCCTGGTCGGTGGACGCGTCGGCGATGGCGAAGCCGAACCCGATGCCGTCGGCGGCCCAGTGGCGATACACCTCGATGTAGGCGAGGGCCTGTTCGGTGGTGGGGTGCGGCGGCAGGCCCCCCATCCGCGAGATGTACTCGTCCTCGCCCATCTCCTGCACGAGGTGTGCGTCGTCGTCGCGGTACGGGCGCAGGATCACCGAACCGTGGCTTGGCGGGGTGGCGGGCCACGGCGGCAGGCTAGTCTTCACGGTCGGATTGTCGGCGATGACCGCGCGGGAGGACACCGCTGATGAAGTACGTGAAGGTGACGCCTGCCGATTCTGCCGTCCAGGTGGACGAATACCTGGAGCGGCTGTCCGCGCTCGCCGCAGACTTGCCGGACGGCGCGCGGGCGTTCGCGACCGATCCAGGCCACTACGACTTCACGGGCAAGCGGTGCGTCAAGGACCTCAAGCTGCGCGGGGTGCTGTTCAACGACAGCGACCAGCCGTCCATCGACCTCGACTTCCAGCACAACTGCTGGAAGCACGAGGACGACCTGACCATCCACTACACCGGCGTGACCGCGTTCGCCGTCGACATGGCGTCCGGCGAATCGTGGCGTCAGTGGCACGGCGGAGTGGTGGTGGACGAGATCGTGCCCGCCGACGGGGGTTGCACGCACGAGCTCGTGTTCCTGAACGGCTCGATGACCATCACCGCCCGGGACCTGACCGCGATCTGGTTCGAGGCCGAGTGCCCCGACAAGGGTTAGGGCGTCTCGGGTTTCGCGACGGTCACCCGGAAATGGAAGTCCTTGGCCCCGCGCACCTGCACGGTCCACAGATCCTCGCCGGTCCGGAAGATCCGGCGGCCGCTCGGCTTCGCCGGGTTCTCGGGTTCGTAGCCCCTGGCAAGGTTCGCGGCTTCCGCCAGCGCGTCGGGGCGGTTGCCGAACGACTTGATCTGGGTGAGTTCCCACCGGGCGTACCCACCGCTGCCGACGGTCTCCTCGATCAGGACGCACCACCGGTCGAACGGTCCCCGCCGCGTTTCCTCGTACTGCTCTTCAGCCATGCCCACCGTCTATCAAGGACAGACATTCCAGGCAAGCCCACAGTTGTTTTAGAGTTTGACGTGGCCCGCTAGATATCAAATCGCGAGGACGACAGCGGCGGCGAATATGGAAGGCGCCGATCAGGCCGGGTCATGGGTGCATTCGGAACCTGCGCCCAGACTGAGGCGTTGCACACACATGCAGCTGCCGGTGTGGATCACGTCAATCCCTGTTGTTGTAGTGGGGCTCGTCTTCGTTGGGATCTGCGAACGAGCGTGGCGCCGGGCACGGCGTGCTCGGGAACCCGGAACGTCGATGTCCGAGGCCTCCTTCGACGAGTTCGCCGCGTTCTTTTATGGCGCAAAACGCGTCGAGCTCGATCAACGGGCCACACAGTCCCTCATGCGTCAGGAAGAGGGCGACGGCGCGCCACCCCACCAGGTCGACTTGGACAAGGGCGTGGCCGTGATCGAGCCGCGCCACAAGGTCTACTTGTCCGTTGTCTCTCGCAGCTTCC
>CBIMJO010000332.1:0-8398 GCA_966244135.1 uncultured Actinocrispum sp.
TGCCGCCCTTCTCCCACGCGGGGATCGAGCGTCCGTCGTAGGTGGTGGAGACGACGTCACCCTTGGCGTCGGTCGACTTCACCACGCGGCCGTATTTGTCGTATGTGGACCGTGTGGCCGGGATGAACTCCTTGTCCCCGCCGTACGCCCACCGAGTCTCCACTGTGGTCGGATTACCGGCCTCGGGCTTGTCGTCCAAACCGTTGTCGTCGTAGTACGTCCTGGTTTCGCTGATCCCGTCCTGCGGGAACACCGGTGTCTTGCCGCAGTCGACGCCGACCGTCGTCTCGGTCTTGACCAAGGACAGCTGCCAGGTGTCGAGGTTGCGGGCGTACGTCGTGGTCGTGCACTTGTCGTCGCCGGAGGTGCTGGTGTCACCCAGGTCGTTGACAGTCTTGGGAAATCCGTACTCGTCGTAGGTCGTTTTCGTCTCGGTCTTGCGCGTTCCGCCGTCGGCCAGGGTGGTCCGGGTGCGGGTCACCTCCGGCTGGACCATCTGTGCCTTGACCGAGCCCTGGGTGGCCGACGCCTCGAAGATCTTCGGCTCGGTCACGGTCGCGCTGAGCTCGTTGCCATCACGCTTGTCGTACTTGATCTCCTCGCGGAGGAAGCCGGCCAACGGCTCGTCGTCGTCGCGCCCGGCGATCTGCACCGGCTTCGTGCCGCCTGCCGCGGTCTTGTCGCCGTTCATGCCGCGGAAGTAGTACGAGCGGCTGGTCGTCTCCGTCGGGTTGCCGGGGTTCTGCGGATCGCCCACCCGCATGCGGACGCTCTTGAACCCGCGCCACTGCGTCCACGACCGGTACTTCTCCTCGACGAGCGGGTCGTCGTCGTAGTGCCACGCACCGCCGTCCTCGTAGTCGTAGCTGGTGAACTGGGTCGGCGCACCGCCGGTCCGGTCGACCATGGCGACCGAGTCCACGACGTACTTGTGGAACCAGTCGTCGATGGGCTTGACGCGGTCGGGTGCCCAGCGCACCGGGAAGCAGAGCTGGGTGTTGGTGTCCTTCTGGGGCAACGCATCCGCGGTGCATTCGCGCTTGTGGTAGTTGATGTCGATCTCGCCACCGGCGTCGGTGACGATGTGGTTGATCCGGTTCTTGTTGCCCGCCGGGAAGCCGTCACCGGGCGTGTTGAGCCGGTTGGCCTTGTGGTCCGGGTCGAGGTAGAACCGCACCGGCGAGGTGGTGACCGGCGTACCCACGAGTCCCTGGTGACCGATGCTCTCCAGCCACAGCGCGGGGTCGGTGCTGTCACCGGGCACCGGGTAGGACTGGTTCAGCGTCCAGCGTTCCACCGGCTTGTAGCCGGAGCCGTCCCGGATCTGCGTGGTCACCGACGCGAGCCGCTTGGTGCTGAAGAACGTCGGCGACTTCTTGTCGCCACACGAGGTGCCGTCGCACTGCTGGTCCCACGGCACATCCGGCCAAGAGTCCTTGACGTGCTTGGAGCAGTCCTTGCCGGGCACACACCGGTCGGCGAGCTGGAAGGTCACCTGGGCGGGCGCGGCGGCGCCGTCTCCCTCGCGGGTCCCGTAGTCGATCCGGATCAGGTTCCCGCCGCGCGTGTACGGTGTGGCCGTCTTGCCGACGTTGCGGCCGTACTTGTTCGTCTCCTTCTCGTAGGTGTAGATCATGCTGTTGCCGTTGGTGTCCACGACGTAGTCCAGGTACCAGCGGTAGGCCTGGTCGCAGAACGAGGCGTCGTAGGTGGGCTTGTTGCAGGGCTCGCCGGAGTGGTTGCCCGCGACCGGAACCGTCCACGCCGAGTTGGTGTCCGGGCGGCCGTCGGGCATCTTGTTGCGCCCGAAGAAGTACTGGGTCCCGTCGGTCGAGGTGAGCTTCCAGTACTCGCCGTTGTCGTCGCCGTTGTCCTTGCCGGTCAGCAGTTCGAGCTTGCTGCCGTCGTCGTTGCGCAGCCGCCACACGGCGGTGTCGCCGACGCGCACCAGCTGGCCGGCGTGCCCGCTCATCGACAGCATCGCGTTGTCGTTGAACCAGCACTGGTCGCCGGTGTCGACGTTGTTCTGGTTGCCGTCCTTCTTGTCGTCCAGGCACCCCTTGTAGCGGCGCTCGATGAACCCGGCCCCCAGCTGCCAGCCCTCACCGATCCAGGACGTCTGGTTGTTCGCGGTCGGAACACGCCCATCGACGGATCCGGAGTCGTAGCCCAGGCCGATCTGCGGCTCCTGGCCACCCGGCACCGGCGGGACCCGCATCGGGAAGCTCCAGCCGAACGACCCGGTCTGCTGCGAGACCTGCCACTGCCCGGTCTGGGCCAGCGAAGTCGCCTTGTACGTCCCGGTCGCGCCCTCCGGCTCCGCGGAGACGGCGAAGACCGTGTCAACCTGGCTGGGCTGCACCTCGGCGGTGATCCGGCCGGACCCGACATCATTGCGCTGCGGCAGGACCTCTGGCGAGTTCAGCTTGGCCAGCCGCAGCCGCGAGGCCCAGTCCCCACCAAAGGCATCCCGGAAACCATTGTAGTCCAAGGAAAGCGACACCGGCCCGGCGGTCTTGTCGGTCCGCGCCACCTTGAGCAGCAGCCCGGCGACCCCGGCCTTCGCCGCCTCGGCCTGGTCCATCACCTGGACCTTGACCGCGCCCGCACCCGCCACGGACACCACACCGGCCTGCGCGGCCCTCGCCGGGGCCAGCGACATCTCGGTCGTCGTCGCGGCGGGCCAGACCACCGCGGCGGATCCCTTGAACGGCACCGCAGCGTCCACCGGCAGTGGCTTGACGGCGACTCCACCGCCCGCGACCGGCGGAACCTTCTGCGGATCAGCGTGCTTCACCACAGCCAGTGCCTGCTGCGGAGCCACAGTCAGGGTGGTGACCAGCACCCCGGCAAGTACCAGCGCTCTTCTGCGCCGCATGTGAGTCTCCGTTCAGGAAGGTCCATGGGCCATACGGCGCAATTCCACCAGGCGACCATTTCACCGCCCTTTCACGACGTTGACACGCACACAGCCCTGAACAGCACATTTACCGCTGTCAGCGAGCTGACCCAGCAGATTAGCGCGGACACGGCGACCGAGTCACAGCTGACGCAGATGCAGCAACAGCTTGACGAGTTGCAGAAACAGCTTCAGGCACAACAGACGAAGAGGTGACGCGAGCAGCCAAGAGGTGGCTACCCGGTTGTGCCGGCCTCTTCCCCGTCAGGTCCTGAGTGGGTCTGTTTCGTCGTCGAACTCGTCGATGAGTTCTTCCAGGACGTCCTCCATGGTGGCGATGCCCAGCCACGTCCCGGCTTCGTCGATCACCAGGGCCAGTTGGGCGCGGGCTTGGCGCAGGGCGGTGAGTGTCTTGGCGATCGGCTGGCCGACGGGCAGCCGCAGGGGTTCTGTCATCAGGTCATGGGCGGTGGCTTCGTGTCCGGCCGCGGTGGCGCGGACGACGTCGCGGATGTGGACCAGGCCGATGGCGTCGCCGTTGCTGTCGATGACCGGGAACCGGGAGCGTCCGCACATGCGGCTGACGTCTTCGACCGCGGCTGCGGTGTCGCTTGTGGACACCGTGAGCGTCTGGTCCCGGGGGACCATGACGCGAGCGAGCGTGGTGTTCTGCAGGGCGAGCATGCGCGTCAGCAGCCGCTGCTGGCCCTGCGCGAGCGTGCCGTGCTCACCGGACTCCCGCACCAGCAGCCGCAGGTCCTCCGGCAGGTAGATCTGATCTGCGGTGTCGCGTGGCTCCACTTTGACCAGTCGAAGCAGCCGGTTGGTGAAACCGTTGAGAGCGACGAGGATCCACCGTGTCATGCGGGTGAACCAGCCGAACGGCAGAGCGAGCAGTCGCGCGGAGCGTTCGGGGTGGACCAGCGCCCAGGACTTGGGTGCCATCTCCCCGACGACCATGTGCAGGAGCACCACCAGCAGCAGGCTGATCACGAACGCGATGCCGTAGCTGACCTGGCTGGGTAGCCCGGTGGCGTGCAGCAGCGGGTCGATCAGGTGCGCGACGGCCGGTTCGGCCAGCGCGCCGAGACCCAGCGTGCACAGGGTGATGCCCAGTTGCGCGCCTGCGAGCATGAGCGACAGCTGGTCGATGCCCCTGATCGCGGCCCGGGCCGCACGGTTGCCGGCCGCGGCGTCCTCTTCCAGCCGGTAGCGCTTGGCCGCCGTGAGGGCGAACTCCGCGGCCACGAAGCACGCATTGCCGGCCAACAGCACCAGCGAGATCATCAACGCCCATCCGGTGCTCATCGGCCCTCGCTCTCGATGGTCATCCGGACGGTACGTGCCACATGCCGCGCGACGTCCAGGACCTCGATCCGCGCGGTTTCCGGTGGTGGTGCCTCGTCGTCCAGCGAATGCCGGGGCAGCGGGATGAGCACCAGATCACCGGCCTTCGGGATGCGGCCGAGCCGACGCAGGACCAGCCCGGACACGGTCTCGTAGGTGCCGTCGTCGGGCAGGTGGATGCCGATGTGGTCGGCCAGTTCGTCAATGCGCAGCCGGGCGGGCAGGACCCAGGAACCGTCGGTGGTGCGCTGCGGGACCATTTCGGCCAGATCGTCCTCGTCCTGGATGTCACCGACGAGCTCCTCGGCGAGGTCCTCGAGCGTGACGACACCCGCGAACCCGCCGAACTCGTCCAGCACACAGGCGAGCTGCCGGTGCTCGGTGCGCAGCCGCTCAAGCACCGCGGGCAGCGGAAGGGATTCCGGGACCAGCACCGATGGGGACACGATGGCACCGGCCAGGGTGGTGGGCCGCTGGTCGACCGGGACGGTGAGCACCTCGGCGAGCCCGACCACCCCGAGCAGGTCGTCGACCCCGTCGCCCAGGACCGGGAACCGGGACCGGCCGGTGTCCAGGCGGTGCACCACGGTGGCAACGGGATCGGAGGCGCGCAGGGTGTGGACGTCCACCCGCGGCGTCATCGCCTGGCCGGCGGTCAGCCCGCGGAAGTCCAGGCCCCGGTCGAGCAGCAGGGACAGCTCCGGGTCCAGATGACCGCCGGCCTCGGAGTCGTCGATGATGCGCTGGAGGTCATCGGCGGTGACGCCCTGCGGCAGTTCCTCCACCGGCTCGATGCTGACCGCGCGCAACAGGCGGTTGGCCGTGGCGTCGAAGAACCTGATGACCGGCCCGGCGATCCGCAGGTAGACCACCGTGGACCGGCTCAGGGCCTTGGCCAGGGTCTCCGGCTTCGCGATCGCCAGGTTCTTCGGGAACAACTCGCCGAGAACCATCTGCACCACAGTGGCGATCACCAGCGCGAGCGCCACCGAGACCGGCAGTGACACCCCTTCCGGTATCCCGGTCAGGCCGAGCAGTGCGGCCAGGCCGGAACCCAGCAGCGGCTCGGCCACATACCCGGCGAGCAAGGCGGTGACGGTGATCCCGAACTGCGCCCCGGACAGCATGAACGACAACCGCTCGGTCACCCGGTAGGCCCGCTCGGCGGTGCTGTCGCCCCCTTCGGCCATCGCCCGCAGCCGCCCCCGGTCAACAGCCAGGAACGCGAACTCCTGGGCGACGAAGTACCCCGTGGCCGCGGTCAGCGCCAGGATCGTCAACAGGCCGTAGAGGATCAACACGCGGCCAGCCTAGAGAAGGTTCCCCAGGACGCATGCCTCCGACCACTACGACCAGCACTGCCCGAGCGCTGGTGGCCAGATCGCGGACGACCGTATCCCCCATACTTCTTGTCGACGACGAGGCCGAGTGGACGCGAGGGCTTGGGTGGACGTGGAGATCCGGATCAGCGGCGGCGACGAGATAGCCGAATACGCGGCCCTCGCGAAAGTGCTCAGCGGAGATCGTGAGCTGGCCGGGCGCGTGCGGACCGTGATGGCACCGCCCGCCGAAGGAGAGCTGGGCGGGGTGATCGATGTGCTCGTCGTGGCCCTGGGGTCCGGCGGCGCGGGAGTTGTTCTCGGTCAAGCACTCACCGAGTTCGTGCGGGGCCGCCATTCGGACATCAAGATCACGGTGAAACGCGGCGACACGATCGTGGAAGTGGACGCGCACCGGGTGCGCGACGCCGGTGCGCTGCTGGAACCGCTGCTGCGGGCGGGCGATGACGAGTCCTGACTCCCGGGCGGTCATCATCGGTGTCTCCAGCTATGAGGATCCCGCGTTCCCGCCGATCCCCGCGGCTGCCAACAGCCTCGCCGGCATGCTGGACGTCCTCACCGACCCACGACTGTGCGGCTGGCCGACAGACCGCGTCGAGGTCATCACCAACCCGGTGAACCCCGGCCGGCTGGCCCAGCACCTGCGCCGCCTCGCCCGCAACACTCAAGGCGTGCTGCTGATGTACTTCGTCGGGCACGGCACCCTCACCCCAGACGGTGAACTGTGCCTGGCCCTGTCCGACACCGAAGCCAGCGACGCCGACCTCACCGGCCTGGAGTACGCCAAGGTCAAAGGCGTGTTCCGGGACAGCCCGGCCAGAACGAGGATGGCCATCCTGGACTGCTGCTACTCCGGCCGCGCCATCGAAGCCCTCGCCGCACCCGACGACGCTCAACTCGCCGACAGCACCGCCGCCCAAGGTGTCTACACCCTCACCGCGGCCGACCGCACCGCCCACGTCGTCCCCCTCGAGCGCCAGGCCACCGCATGCACGTCGTTCACCGCGGAGCTGATCGATCTGGTCCGCACCGGTATCCCCGGCGGCGCCGAGACCCTCACGCTGCGAGACCTCTACGGCCACCTCGTCACCCGCCTGCAGGCCCGCAACCTCCCCCGGCCCAACCAGCGCGGCACCGACACCGCCGACCTGTTCCCCTTCACCCGCAACGCCGCGCCCGCCCAGGGCCCGCTGACGTTCTCCGTGGGAGTGGAAGTGGCACAGAACAAGTACTACGCATCCGAGGCCACTCAGATCCACGCGATCATGGTCGTCACCACGGACGAGGTCACCGCACCGGTGATGCGAGCGATCGTGTTCCTGCTCGGTGTGTCGGACCCGGACGCGCTGGCACCCGCGATCGCCGAGACGATCACCGCCCTTCCCGACGGCACCTGGTTCGCCCTCGTCGACGGCGACGACTACGCGCGCATCCTCTACCCGGCCACGATCACGCTCGCCCAGGCCACCCCGGACACCAAGGCCGCGGCCGTCGCAGCGCTCGCCGGCCTGCGGCCCGCTACGAAGCCCGCCTTCGGCCGGTGGCTGCGGCGCGCTGACCAGCTGTTCACCAGTCACAACCTCAACATTCGCCACGCCGTCCTGATCACTGACATGGCCGGCAGCGGCGAGACGCCAGCGGAACTGGCCGGCGCGCTAGACCGGCACGCAGGCCGCTTCACCTGCGACACCCGCGGCGTGGGAACCGACTGGAAGGTCAACGAACTGCGGTCCATCGCCGAGACGTTGAACGGGTCCGCGGACATCGTGCCGGCCTACGATCGACTCGCCGGGGCGCTGAACGAGATCGTGGCCGACTCGTTGGGCCAGACCGTCAGCGGCCCCGTCCTGCAGATCGAAACGGCCGACAGCGCGTCCGTCGTGTTCGTCAAGCAGATCGCGCCGACGATGGTGGACCTCACCGCGAAAGGGCACGAAGCCGCGCCCCAGGTCACGGAATACCCTTGTGGCGTATGGCGTGCCGGAACCCGCGAATTCCACATCGCACTCCACACACCACCACAGCCCGAGAACCAGGAAACGGAGATCGCCTCGGTCCGGATCGTCGCGATGCCCCCGGCCGGCGGTGGCGAAACCCTGGCCAGCGGCCAGATCCAAGCCATCTGGACAGCGGACCAATCGGGTATGTGAACACACCTCGCGCGGGTCGCCCTCGTGTCATGCGGCGGCAGACCCGGGATGGTGACAGAAACGGGTGTACCGCCAGGGTTTACCCCGAACGTCAACCGTGGAGTTGATGAGAATGCCCGGCTGGTGCCACTACCGTGCCCGGATACCTCCCAGAGTTCCCGGAAGGAGCACCCGCCGCTCAATTGGTCCAGACCACTAGCCTGGGCGGGCTGGTGACATTGCGTTCGCGGATTACTACGTTGTGTAGTGCTTGGTGTGAGCGGGGGCACGGTCCCGTCAGGCTCGATGCCGGGGGTGTTCGTCGTGGTGGGCGATGCGGGTCCGCATCCGGAGGAGGCACAGACCCCGGCGGATTTCGTTGCGCTGCTTCGTCGAGTGCGGGACCGGTCGGGACTGAGCCTGCGGCTCATCCAGCGAAGGGCCGCGGCCGGTGGGCACACCCTGCCGCCGAGCACGCTGGCCACGATGCTCAACCGCGACACGTTGCCCAACGAGCGGTTGATCGTGGGTTTCCTGCACGCATGCGGGCAGAACGAGGAAACCGTCGCCCGCTGGGTCGACGCTCGCCGGCGGATCGCCTCGTGCGGCCCTGCCATGCCGCTGTCACTCGTCGATGATCTCGGCAAGCTGGCGATCCACCAGTTGCCCATGGACATCGAGGA
>CBIMJO010000333.1:0-8396 GCA_966244135.1 uncultured Actinocrispum sp.
CTCGGTCGTCGGCGCCGTGGCCCTGTTGCGGCCGTCGGCCCGTGAGCGGGAACAGCTGGCAACCGAGGAGGGACGGACGCTGGAGGCCACTCGACTGCTCGGCTATCTGTTGCTGCCCACGACGTTGATGGTCGGGATCGATGTCGTGGTGCACGGTCATCTGACACCCGGCGGCGGGTTCCAGGGCGGGGTCGTGCTGGCCACCGGCGTGCACCTGTTGTATGTAGCCGGAAGCTACCGCACGCTCAAGAAGTTGCGGCCGCTGTCCTGGTATCACCTGGCGGAATCGCTGGGTGCGGGCGCGTTTGTCGTCCTGGGCTTGCTGGGCCTGCTGGTCGCCGGTGGCTTCCTGGTGAACTTCCTGCCCTACGGCACATCCGGCGACTTGTTCTCCTCGGGCACGGTCGTCCTGCTCAACATCGCGGTCGGCGCGGAGGTCGCGTCCGGCGTGATCGTCCTGCTGGCGCAGTTCCTGGCACAGGCGTTGTCCGTGCGGGAGATCCGATGAGCGTGTTCCCGTACCTGGTCGCCGCCTGGCTGCTGCTGGTCGGCTGTTTCGGCGTGGTCCGCAGCCGCGACCTGATCCATACGGTCGTGTGCGTGGCTGTTGCCCAGTCCGGAACGTACGTGCTCCTGCTCAGCATCGGCTACCAGAAAGGTGCTTCGGCGCCGGTCCAGGGCGCACCCGGCCCAGTGGTCGATCCGGTCGTGCAGGCGTTGACGTTGACCGACATCGTGGTGTCGGCGACGGTCACGGCTTTGCTGCTGGCGCTGGTGATCCAGATCGTCAAGCGCGAGGACACGGCCGACCCGGACAAGCTCGACGAACTGCGGGGCTGACATGGGCCCGGCGTGGCTGCCACCGCTCGGCATCGCGGTGCCGCTGGCCGGTTCCTGCATTCTGCTCGCGGTGGCCCGGTTCGCGCCGCGGGTGGTCACCGACATCATCGCGATCGCGACCGCACTGATCAGCACCGCGGCGATGGCGGGCCTGCTCGTGGCCACGACGTCGAACCGGGTCGTGACCTGGGCCGGCGGCTGGACGCCCACCCAGAACCTGACCGTTGGCATTGTGCTGCAAGCGGATCAGATCGGCGCCGGGTTCGCGTTGCTGGCGTGCGTCCTGACGGTCTGCGCGCTGATGTACACCTGGCGGTACTTCGAGGACGCCGAGGCGCATGTTCCGGTGCTGATGTTGTTGTTCATGGCCGGGATGACCGGGTTCTCGCTCACCGCCGACCTGTTCAACCTGTTCGTGTTCCTGGAGCTGATGGGTGCCACCGCGTATGCGTTGACCGGGCACAAGATCGAGGAGCCGCGGTCGGTGCAGGGCGGGTTCACGTTCGGCGTGGTGACCTCGCTCGGCGCGTACTTTACGCTGGTCGGGATCGGGATCCTGTACGCGCGCACCGGTCGGCTCGGCATGCCCCAGATCGGCTCCGCGCTCGACCGGCACGGCATGGATGCGTTGGTCCTGCTGGCGATGGTGCTCGTGCTCACCGGGTTGCTAGTCAAGGCCGCCATTGTGCCGTTCCACTTCTGGCTGGCCGACGCGCATGCCGTGGCGCCGACGCCGGTCTGTGTGCTGTTCTCCGGTGTGATGGCGCCGCTGGGGATCTACGGGACCATGCGGGTGACCACGACGGTGTTCGGCGGTGTCCTGCCACCCAGCACACTTCACCACACGCTGGTGTTCCTCGGCGTTGTGACAGCCGTTGCGGGGGCCGTGTTGAGCCTGATCCAGCGGCACCTCAAGCGGATGCTGGCGTACTCGACGATCGCGCACCTGGGCCTGTTCCTGGTCGGCATGGCCACCTTGACCGCGAGTGGCGTGGCCGGGTCGGTCGTCTACGTTCTCGGACATGCCGGCGTGAAAGGCGCGCTGTTCCTGCTCGTCGGGGCTTTGCTGGCCCGCAAGGGGAATGTCGACGAGATCGACCTCTACCGGCGGGGCACCGACGATGGCCTGACCAGGTGGTTGTTCCCGCTCGCAGCCCTCGCGCTCGCCGGGCTGCCGCCGTTCGGTACCGGCCTGGGCAAGGCGATCAGCGAGGAGGCCACCGGCTCGCCGTGGCTGATCGGGGTGTTCGTGCTCGTGTCCGCGGCGACCGGCGGCGCCGTGCTCCGGGCCTCGCTGCGGATCCACTTCGGACTCGGACCCCGGCCGTACGAGGCCGACCGGGACACGACCAGCGGCGAGAACGAGCAGCCCGAAGGCCGGTTCCCGCACCGCACACCGGCCACCATGCTGTCCGCGACCTTGGTGCTGTTGACCGGCGGACTGCTCGTCGGGGTGCTGCCGGTCATCTCCAGGACCATCAGCGATGGCGCACAACGGTTTCTCGACCGGACCGGGTTCATCCAGCAGGCGCTGTACTCATACGACCCCGTCCGGCTCAGCGGGCTGGACATCGGGTGGAACCGGTCGGCTGTCCTTTTGGGGCTCTTGAGCGTCCTGCTCGCGGTGGCGGTCGCGCTGATCGGCGTGTTCCGGGGTGTCGGCGAGTGGCTCGACAAGCCACTGCACGTGGTCCACCGGCTGCACTCCGGGCATGTCGGCGACTACGTTGCCTGGCTGGTGCTGGGCATCGCCGCCCTCGCCGGGTTGTTCAGCCTGGGCTGAAGCTGGGTACCCCGGTTCTCATGGGACGAACCCTGGCGCACAAGCTGATCGAGTCGCACCTGGTGACCGGCGAACCGACGCCCGGTGAACCGATCGAGATCCGGGTGGACCAGACGCTCACTCAGGACGCCACCGGCACGCTGGTCATGCAGGAGCTGGAGGCGCTGGGCCTGGACCGGGCCCGCACCGAGGTCAGCGTGCAGTACGTGGACCACAACCTGTTGCAGTCCGACGAGAAGAACGCCGAGGACCACCTGTTCCTGCAGTCGGCGTGCAAACGGTTCGGCCTGTGGTTCTCCAAGGCGGGCAACGGCGTCTCACATCCGACGCACATGCAACGGTTCGGCATCCCCGGCAAGTCCATGGCAGGCTCCGACTCGCACACCTGCGCCGCGGGCGCGCTGGGCATGCTGGCGATCGGCGTCGGCGGACTGGAGGTGGCGCTGGCCATCGCCGGGCGGCCGCTGCGCGTGCGGATGCCGGAGATCTGGGGCGTCCGGCTGACCGGTCAGCTGCCGCCCTGGTGCTCGGCCAAGGACGTGATCCTGGAGATGCTGCGCCGGCACGGGGTCCGCGGCGGGGTGAACCGGATCATCGAGTACCACGGCCCGGGCTTGCGGACGCTCTCCGCGATGGACCGGCACGTGATCGCCAACATGGGTGCCGAACTCGGCGCCACCACTACGGTGTTCCCGGCCGACGCGGCCGTGCGGGACTTCCTGCGTGGCGAGGGCCGCGGCCACGACTACACCGAGCTGACCGCCGATCCGGACGCCGAGTACGACCTGGCCGAGCACATCGAACTGTCCACAATAGAACCTTTGGTGGCCAGGCCGTCCTCACCGGGCGATGTCGTCCCGGTCCGAGAGGTCGCGGGGACACCGGTCAGCCAGGTCGTGATCGGGTCCTCGGCCAACCCCGGACTGCGTGACTTCGCCATCGCCGCGGCGATCCTCAAAGGACAGCAGGCCGACAACGCGGTCAGCCTGGACATCAACCCCTCCTCCCGCCAGATCTTCGCCGACCTGACCAAGATGGGCGCCACCTTCGACCTGATCAGCTCGGGCGCGCGCATCCACCAGGCCGGGTGCATGGGCTGCATCGGCATGGGCCAGGCCCCGGCCGCCGGGCGCAACTCGCTGCGGACCTTCCCTCGCAACTTCCCGGGCCGGTCCGGGACCAAAGAGGACTCGGTGTGGCTCTGTTCCCCGGAGACCGCAGCGGCTTCCGCGCTCACCGGAGTGATCACGGATCCGAGGGACCTCGACATCGAGTATCCGGCCCTGAACCTGCCGATGCACGCGACCGTGAACACCGCGATGCTCGTCGCACCCCTGCCACCCGAGGAGGCGGCGCACGAGGAACTGGTCCGGGGCCCCAACATCTCCGCCCTGCCGGACTTTCCGCCGTTGCCGGACCGGATCGAGGCCCCGGTCCTGCTCACCCTCGGCGATGACGTGTCCACCGACGAGATCTCCCCCGCCGGCGCGCAGGCGCTGCCATTCCGCTCCAACGTCCCCAAGCTGGCCGAGTTCACCTTCACCCGCATCGACGACACCTACCCGGCCCGCGCCCGCGAAGCCGGGGACCACATCGTGGTCGGCGGTGAGAACTACGGACAGGGCTCCTCCCGTGAGCATGCCGCGATCACCCCCAGGTATCTCGGTCTGCGCGTGGTGATCGCCAAGTCCTTCGCCCGGATCCACTGGCAGAACCTGGCGAACTTCGGCGTCCTGGCCCTCGAGTTCACCGACCCCGCCGACCACGACCGCATCTCCCAGGACGACGTGCTGGTCCTTGACGACATCCGGACCGCGTTGCGGTCAGGGCGGGAGCTGGTCGTCCATACCAAGGACGGCGAGTTCCAGGTCCGGCATCGGTTGTCGCCCAACCAGATCGACGCGGTCCTCGCCGGTGGCCAGATCCCCTTGCTGGCCAAGGAATGACCTCGGCCGGCAGACACACACTAGGCCGGCACGGGCTGAGAGCGCACCGAAGGCCGGAATCCCTTTGCCAGTAACCAGACCGCGAGGACCATCTCGTTCACGGCCATCGGGATGACGAACGCGGGATGGATCGCCGAGGACACCGTGAGGACGCCGAACATCACCAGCAGGGCGTCGGCCAGGTAGGGCACGACCGCGGCGAGTCCCCAGCCGGAGATCCACCCTGGGACGAGACCCGTCCGGAAGAGCTGGATGTTGAGGATTGCGGCGCCGAGGCAGAAGAACAGCGCGCTCGGGGCGTAGCTCGCTTCGGCCAGGCCGAAGACGGCGGGCAGCATCAGCCCGGCCTCCAGCAGCCGGGCGACGACGTACCCGAGGGCCAAGGCCTCCCCGTGTTCCTTGAGGACCGGGAACAGCATGGGTGGGATCATGGCCACCGCGGCCGCCATGATCAGCACCAGTAAGACGCCGCCGGCTGAGTTGGGCCGGATCGTGCTGAGCGCACCCGTCGCCGTCGCCGTGATGTAGAGGGCACCGACCACCCGTGCCGATGTCTGCCGTCGCATAGCCGTAGCTCCCTGTCGTTTTCCGATGTCCGCCAACAATCACCCCTGTCGGTGTGCGGCTGGTGTGGAGCTGGTTTGCTGTGGCACGCTTCGCGCAAGGTCGACAGCTGGGAGCAGCCCTGTGGTGCGGATCGGTCTGCTCGGCGGCGTCCGGGTCACCGTGGACGGGTCGCCGGTCGACGTCGGTTCGGCCAAGTCGCAGGTGGTGCTCGCCGCCCTGGCCTTGTCCTTCGGAACCCCGTTGTCCGTGTCGCGGCTGATCGAGCTGGTCTGGGGTGACGAACCGCCGCAGACCGCGCCCAAGGCCCTGCAGTGGCACATCGCCCAGTTGCGCAAAGGCCTGGGTGCCGACGCGATCGTCCGGGTCGAGGCCGCGTACCGCCTGGATGTGCCGCCCGACGCCGTTGATGTGGCACGTTTTCAGCGGCACTTCCGGGCCGGTGACTTCGCCGCGGCCCTGGCCGAGTGGGGCGGGACGCCGTTGGCCGGTCTGGACGCGCCCGGGCTCGCGGCCTCCGTCGCCGGTCTCACCGAGCAGTGGTTGAGCGCGGTCGAGGGCGACCTGGAACGCCGCGCCGAAGCCGATCCGCGGGACGCGCTCGGGCCGTTGGCGGAACTCGCCGAGCGCTATCCGCTACGCGAACACGTGTGGGCGCTGCTGATGACCGCCCTGTACCGCGTGGGCCGCCAGGCCGACGCGCTCGCCGCCTACCAGCAGGCCCGGGACCACCTGGTCGCCGAACTCGCCGTCGAACCGGGCCCTGAGCTGCAGGAACTCGAGACGCTGATCCTGAGCCACGACAAGCAGCTGCTCGGGTACGCGCCGCTGCCCAGCCGCCTGATCGGCCGCGACGCCGACCTCACGGCGATCACCGACGCCCTCACAAGGTCCCCGGTCGTGACCTTGGTGGGGCCGGGCGGGATCGGCAAGACCAAACTCGCGCTGGCCACCGGTCATCGGTGGGTCGTGGAGCTGGCCGAGATCATCGCACCGGGCGACGTGCCGCGTGCGGTCGCCGACGCGCTGGGCGCGCCGCAGGTGCCGGGCCGCGGCCTGACCGAGTCGATCGTGGCGTTCCTGCGGTCGCGCCAGGCGGTGCTGGTGATCGACAACTGCGAGCACGTCATCTCGTCGGCGGCCTCGGTGGTCCAGGCCATCGTGGCTGGGTGTCCGCGGGTCCGTGTCCTGGCCACCTCCCGGGAACGGCTCTCGGTGGGCGACGAGCGGGTGCTCGTCGTGGGACCGCTGGCTCCGGCGGACGGCGCCGAGCTGTTCACCGTTCGCGCGCTCGCCACCGGCTACGACGCTTCCGGGGACCGGCAGCACGTCGAGGAGATCTGCCGACGGCTCGACGGGATCCCACTGGCGATCGAGCTGGCCGCGGCCCGGACGGCCAGCCACGATCCCGCCGACCTTGTCTCCCGGCTGCGTGTGATCGGCCGCCGCACCGGCGCTGTGCGGCACCGGACGGTGGAGGCGGCCATTCAGTGGTCATACGACCTGCTCACCTCCGCCGAACAGACACTGTTCCAACAACTTTCAGTGTTCACCGCGCCGTTCGACCTCAGCGCGGCCGAGGCAGTTGCTCAGGATGCGGACGCTTTGGGCGATCTGGTGGAACGGTCGATGGTCGTCGTCGAGACCGGCCACTTTGGACGGCGGTTCCGGGTGCTGGAGCCGTTGCGCCAGTTCGCCGCCGCGCGCCTGGCGGAGCCCGATGTGGTCGCCGCTCGTCATGCTCGTTGGTGCGTAGGCGAAGTGGCTCGCATTCACGGCCTGCTCACCGGACCGGGCGAGAGCGAGGGCGTGGCGCGGCTCGCCGACCTGTGGCCGAACCTGCGTGCGGCCGTCACGTGGGCATGCTCCACGGTGGACTTTAGGTTGGCCGACGCATTGGTCCGGCCGATCGTCACAGAGCTGCCCTTGCGGGGACGGCAGGAGATCGGGGTGTGGGCAGAGCGGATCCTGGCCGCGGACCCGGTTTTCTGGTCGATCTGGGTGGCCGAGCGGTACACCCAGAACGCCAACCCGGCGGGCTACTTCGAGGTCGCCGCCGTACCGGACCAGCCGTTGAGCCGGTATGCGCACGCATACGTGTCCGGTGACGGCGAGGCCTTGTGGAAGGCGCTGCCGGACGCGGCCGCCGATCTCGACTCCCCTTTTCTCGCCGCGTACCTGGAGATGACGTCGGCGGGACCGTTGCTGGGAATTGGGCGGTTCGCCGAAGTCGACGCATCCGTCACGGCCCTCGCCGCCCGTTACCGCGTCCACGGCCCACCGACCTTGCTGCACTGGGCGTTGCAGACCCTCGGCTACTCGGCCGCGTTTCAGGGCCGGCCGGACCACGCCGACCAGTACTTCGACGAAGCGTCCCTTGTGGACGTTCCGGCAGGCACGTTGTCGGCCAACAAGTCCACCGAGGCTCGGTCCGCCTTCCGCCGGGGCGAACACCAGCGAGCGTTCCGCCTGTTGCGTTCCTCCATCGACGAACTCGTGGACGCCGACAACATCATCGCGGCCAGCGTGGTGAGCATCGAGTTCATCAGCATGATGGCGGCCATCGACCGGATCCCCGAAGCCGCGCACGTGTTGAACTACCTCAAGAACGCCAACGAGTTCGGCGCCCTGGCCAGCCGAACGCTCCTGGCCAACGCCGTCACCAGGATCCCGGACACACCCACCGCCCCGATCGACGACCGCACCGCCCTCACCTACATGCGAGCCGTCCTCACCGGCTTGATGTGAGCCACGTGTGGCATATGCCGCCGTATTTGTCAGTCGCTGACAGATCTGGCTAGGATGGGAACCGTCACTGAGCAGGAAGGTGAGTCATGAAGGCCATCGTCATCGGGAGCGGGGACATCGGGACCGCTGTGCAGCGGACGCTGGTGGAGCACGGGCACGAGGTGGTGACCGTCGGGCGGCAGTCCGGGGATCTGCGGGCCGACATCGGGGACATCGAGAGCCTGCGAGAGTTGTTCGCGCAGATCGGCACTTTCGACGCGGTGGCCACCGCGGCCGGGCACGTCACGTCCGGGCCGGTGGCCGAGGCGACCGACGAGCAGTGGGCCGGCTCGATCGCGTCCAAGGGCATGGGGCAGATCAACGTCGTGCGGGCGGCCCTGCCGCACATCGCCGACAACGGGTCGTTCACGCTGGTCTCCGGCGTGCTCGCGGACGAATTCACGCACGGGTCCTCGATCAGCGCCACGGTGAACCACATGGTGCAGGGGTTCGTGCTGGCCGCCGCGACCGAACTG
>CBIMJO010000334.1:0-8393 GCA_966244135.1 uncultured Actinocrispum sp.
ACGGACATCGAGGTGATGTGCGGTACCGCCAATCCGGGCGGCCGTTTCCTTGGCACGGTCCAGATCGAGGTCGCCGATGATCACGCGCGCTCCGAGAGCCGCGAACGCTTCCGCGGTGGCACGGCCGATGCCTTGCGCGCCACCGGTAATGGCAACGGTCGCGCCATGCAGCGCGATCGGTGGATACCGGGTCACCGCACAAGCCCAACCGTGTACTGGCGGGCAGCATCCACAGTGGAACGAACGCGGCGGGTGTCCATGAAGTTGAAGCCCATCGCGGCCAGCTCACCGGGACCCGGTTCGATGCGGACGACCCGCGTTCCGGCCTTGCGCAGCAAGGCGATCTCCCGGTCGAGTCCCCGGGTCATCCGGCGGCGCAACACCCGTTCCAGCCGGGCAAGCCCGGTAGCCGGGACCGGCTGCGCGCTGGTCATCGGCGCCACGACGATCACCTCATCCAGTTCGAGCGGAACGAGAAGGTCCGCCGAAACCGAGGAGATCGTGCCGCCATCGAGATACCGGCGCCCAGACACGGTGACCGGCGGAAACCAGCCAGGAACGGCCCACGAGGCCGCGATTGCCGTACCCAGCCCCACTTCCGGCGCACCGGGCGAGCCGAACGCGACCCTGGCACCGGTAGCGGCATCCGCGGCCACGAGCCAGGTGGCCGGATGCGAGACCCAGCCATCGGCGCCCGCGACACGATCACTCAGTTCCCGCAGCCACAACGCATCCCCGCGGCCGATCGGCAGCAGTCCAGCGAGAGCCGCGGTCAGGTCAACCCTTCCCCGTAGACCTTGGGCGACCAGGCCACGCGCGGGCCAGCTCAACCCGGGAATCTTTGGCCGGCCGCCGGGATGGTGGCTGAGGTGTTCTTCGAGCGTGGCGACGATGTCGTCAACGGAACACCCGGATCCCAGCAACGCCGCCATTTCCGCGCCCGCGGAGGTGCCGACCACGACGTCCGCGGTACGCGCGTCCCAGCCGAGTTCGCGTTCCACTGCCTGCAAAGCGATCGCAGTCCAGGCGAAACCGAGCGTCCCGCCGCACCCGAGGGCCAGCCCGCGGCTAGGCATAGCTGTAGTCCGACAACGGGAACCGGACCGCCTCGCGGTGCGCGGCGATCGTCGAAGTGGGCCGCAGCAGGGTGGCCTCGCCGTGCTGGTTGAAGTAGTAGCTGTTGGCCGTCGCGCACTGGCCGAGCGCGAAGACCGAGTCGCCCACCTTGTCCGTCATCCGGTCGAGGAACTCGTCGTTGGCGCGCTGGGTCACCTCGAACACCTGGGCACCGCGCTTGCGCATCGCGGTGAACAGCCGGTCCATGTGCTTCATCTGGCATTCGATGGTGGTGAAGTAGGACAGGCCGCTGTAGGCGTAGGGACTGTTGAGCGACAACAGGTTCGGGAACCCGGGCACGGTCACGCCCTCGTAGGCCTGGAACCGGTTCTCCCGCCACCACTTGCCGAGGTCGCGGCCGTCCCGCCCGATGATCTCGATGGCCGGGAAGTTGACGTCCCACAGGTTGAAGCCGGTGGCCAGCAGGAGCACGTCGATCTCGGTGCGCTCGCCCGCGGCGGTGATGATCGCGTTGTCCTCGATCCGGGCGATGCCGGTCGTTTCCAGGTTCACGTGCGGGCGGGTGAACGTGCGGAAGTAGTCGTTGGAGAAGGTGGGCCGCTTGCAGCCGAACGAGTAGTCCGGGGTGAGCTTGCGGCGCAGCTCGGGATCCCGCACCTGCCGGTGCAGATGTGCCCGGCACCAGCGTTCGGCGATCCGGTTGCCCAGCCGGAAGTTCTTGTAGTGCACGACGCCCGTGATCATCAGCAGCTCGAGGACCGCGCTGCCGGCCGTGCGCACAACCCGTTGCGCGAGCGGCATCGCGGCGAACGCGGCCTGAAGCCGTCGCGGGACCACGTAGTCGGGCTTGGGACTGACCCAGATCGGGGTTCGCTGGTAGACCGTCAGCTCCGAGACGACTTTCGCGACCTCCGGGATCAGCTGTACCGCGGTGGCACCGGTGCCGATGACGGCCGCGCGCTTACCGGTGAGGTCGTAGTCGTCGTCCCACGCGGTCGTGTGGATCACCTTGCCGCGGAAGCCATCGATGCCGTCGATCTCCGGCATCTTCGGCTGGGACAGGAATCCGGTCGCGGTCACGAGATACGTCGAGGTGAAGCTCTCCCCGCTCTTCAGCGTGACCCGCCAGTGCGTCCGCTCCCAGACCGCCCCGGTCACCACCGCGCCGAACCGCATCCACTTGCGCAGCCCGTACTTGTCCGCGACGTGCTCGGCGTACCGCTTCAGCTCCGGCCCGGGCGCGAACAGCCGCGACCAGTACGGGTTGGGCTCGAAGGAGTACGAGTACGTCGACGACGGGATGTCCACCGCCAGGCCCGGATACCGGTTCACGTGCCAGGTGCCGCCGAGGTCGTCCTCGCGTTCGAGGATCAGCAGGTTGGTGTGGCCGAGCCGGGCGAGCTGGATCGCGGCGCCCATCCCGCCGAAGCCGGCTCCCACGATCACCGCGTCGTACTGCGTGACCATCGCACCCTCCGTCGTCGCGGAATCTGATGTCACTTTCGGAACGATATGTCATTCCTACCCGGGTGGCAATACACTCCCCCTCGTGACCTCCGATTCCCGGCCGCTCAGCCGCACCGAGCGCAAGAAGCAGGAGCTGCGCCGCGAGATCATCGACGCGGCCTTCGACTGCTTCGCCGACCTGGGCTACCACGCGACCGGCATCTCCGACATCGCCACCCGCCTCGGCATCGGGCACGGCACGTTCTACCGGTACTTCGAGAACAAACGGGACATCGTCGACCACGTCATCGACGACCTGGTCGGCCGGATCATCAGCACGCTGACCGCCGAGAACGCCCCCGACGCGGTGTCCACACTGGACGACTACCGCAAGCAGGCCGAACGGATCGGCGACTCGCTGGCCCGGATCTTCGGCGAGGATCCCCGCCTGCCGCGGATGCTGCTGCTGGAGGCCGCCGGGATCGACAAGGCCATGGCCGGCAAGGTGCTGGACTTCTTCGAACTGGCCACCACCCTCACCGCCGCCTACCTGTCGCACGGCGTCGAACTGGGCTACCTGCGCGCCGACCTCGACATCGACAACTCCGCCCGCGCCATCAACGGCATGGTCCTCGGCGCCACGGTCTCGTCGCTGCGCACGCCCGACCCCGACCACCAGCGCCGGCTCAGCGCGGCCATCCGCCGGATCATGTACGACGGAATCTCGGCCCAGGACTGAGATCTGCCGAACCCGCCCACCTGTCCACGTTTGAGACCGATACCCTGCACGCAGTCTTGGGGGCAAGGCGTGGTTCTCGCGCCTTCGGCTGAGGGGGTTTCGGCGCTGTGCGTGGGAAGTTGATTCGCCGTATCGGTTATGCCGTCCTGGTGGTCGGGCTGGTCGTCGGGTTTGTGCTGTACCAGAAAAGCAAGACCGGCACCCCGGCCGCCAGCGAGCCCGTGCCTGCCAAGACAGTCCACGTGAAGTGGGCCGATGGCAGCGAGTTCACCACCATCGAACCCGGCGGCGCGCCTTCGCTGGCCCCGGAACGGAAGCTGATCTGGGAACAGGCCAGGCGGGAGCTGAACACGCTCGGCATCTCCGAACAGGACCAGGCCAGCGGCGGCTACACGATCGAGCTGACAGTCGACCGCACCGCACAGACCCAGGCCGAGAACGCCATCGTGCAGATCATGGACGGCCAGCCGGACAACCTGCGCGAAGCGCTCGTCGCCATCGATCCGGCGACCGGCGCGATCATCGCGTATTCCGGGTACAACAAGGAGAACCCGGGCATCGACTACGCGGTGGGCTGGTTCAGCCCGGGTTCGTTGTACATGCCGTTCGACCTGGTGGCACTGCTGCACGCCGGCAAGGGACTGGGCGAGACCTACGACGGCCACTCGCCCCGCGAGTTCGGCAGCGCCACGATCAGGAACAGCCCCAAGGCGACCTGTGCGACCTGCACCGTGGCCGAAGCCATGAAGCAGTCGATCAACACGGTGTTCGTCGATGTCGCGTTCAATACGGTGGGCACCAGGGCGGTTGGCAGGGCCGCGATCGAGGCGGGCATCCCGGCGACCGTCGGCGCCAGGAACTTTCCCCTGACCGGAACGACTGGCAGCCCGCCGAGCGTCAACATCGCCCTCGGCGGAGACGTCTACCAGGTCCGCGTCGCCGACATCGCCGGTGCCTACGCGACTTTCGCGGCCGACGGCGTCCGGCACACGGCCCACCTCGTCCGCGCCGTCGACGATGCGAGCGGCTTCCCGGTCTACGACGCGAAGGCCCAGTACCCCGGCAAGAACGCGTTCAACGCCGAGGACGCGCAGAACAACAGGAAGATAGCCCGGAACGTCACCGAGTCCCTGCTGCCGATCCCGGCCTACGCCCAGATCCCCTGCGCGGAATCCCGCCCCTGCGCCGGAAAGACTGGTACCCACGAATGCGTCAACTCGACGCCGGCTCCGGCTGACTGTGAAGCGTGGATGGCGGGCTACACCCCGGAGATCTCGACCGCCGTCCTCGTCACCACCGACACCCGCGAGGCGCTCAGGACCAAGGACGGCGCCGCGGTCGAGGGTTCCGGCCTGCCCGGCCGGATCTGGCAGAACTTCATGAACACCCACCTGTCCGGCCGGCCGGTCCAGCAGTTCTCCCCGTTCGAGCCGATCGGGAAGTAGGCCGGTAGGTTTCCGCGCATGGGCCGAGACTCCTTCTGTTCCTACTGCGGGACCGCGTACACCGACACGAGCGGCTACCCCCGCACCTGCCCGTCCTGCGGGCGGATGGTGTGGGCCAACCCGAAGCCGGTCGTGGTGACGCTGCTGCCGGTCGTGGACGGCGACCGGACCGGGCTGCTGGTCGTGCGGCGGGCGATTCCGCCGGTCGGGCAGCTCGCTCTGGTGGGCGGGTTCATGGAGGTCGGCGAGACGTGGCAGGAGTGCGCGGTGCGGGAGCTGTGGGAGGAGGCGGCGGTGAAGGTGGAGCCGGCGGGGCTGCGGCCGATCCTGTTCGACACCCCCGAACCGGCCACCGACCTGGTCCTGCTCTTCTCGCTGGCGCCGCCCATCCAAGCCGCCGAGCTGGGCCTGTTCGAGCCCAACGACGAGGCGTCCGAGCGTGCGGTCATCTTCGAACCGCAGGAGCTCGCCTTCCCGCTGCACACCGACCTTGCCCGCAGGTACCTGACCGAAGGCCTCTGACCGGTGCGAACACCGGACTGAGGCGGGCAGGCGAACCGAACGCCGCGGGAAACCCGTTCTGACACGGCGTTTCGAGGCGCCCGGGCTGCGGGTCAGCGCGCAAAGCCGCCCTTTGGGGCAGGTCTGCTGCCATGGCCGGTCGGTACGGTGCGGCGGTGGGCACCTCCTCCTCCCACCGGTCGCTGCACGATGTCCTGTCCCGCCTGGCGTTGACCGAGGCGAGGGTCAGGGCAGCGGTGCAGTCGCGGCGTGGCGGCGACACGGCAGCGGATCCGTTCCGCGGCTTGTACCTCAGCGACAGCGAAGTGGACCGGCTGCTGACCGGGCCCGGCGGGGCACGCAGTGGCGGGGCGGAGTTCGACGAGCTGCAGGCGAGGATCGAACGGGACGCGACCGAGGCCGAGGAGGCCGGCGAGATCCTGCGGCTGCGCGATCTGGTGCGTGCCTTCGGGCTGACCGCGCTGGACGTCGAGCTGCTGTTCGCCGCGATGGCGCCGGATGTGGACGCGCGGTTCGAACGGCTGTACGGGTACCTGCACGACGACATGACCAGGCGCCGCGCGAGCGTTGGGCTGGCGTTGGAGCTGGCCGGAGTCGCGGCGCCGGCCGCGGCCGGCCGGGCCCGTCTGTGCGCGGGCACGCCGCTGGTCGACGGCGGGCTGGTCGAGATCCTCGACACCGACCGGCCGTTCCTCACCCGCGCTCTGCGGGTCCCTGACCGCGTCACCATGCACCTACTCGGCGACGACACCCCCGATCCATTGCTGGACGGCCTGACCGTGCGGCCGGTGCCGTGCCTCGCCGGTGACCCGGTGGCACTCGGCGCGACGCTCAAGCGCGGCGCGACCCTGTGCTACCTGCGGGAACACCGAGGCAGCGCGGCGAACTCGTTGGCCGCGGCGGCGTTCACCGAACTCGGGCTGCCCGCCCTGGTGCTGGATCTCGGCCGGTTGCGGGACCATGATCCGGCGAAGGTCGCCGCCGTGGCCCGGCGCGAGGCGCGGCTGCTGGGCGCCGGTCTCGTCGCCGGACCGGTGGACGCTTTCGGTGACAACGCGGGGAAAGCCGTCCCGGCGCTGTGCGATCCCGGCTGGCCGGTGATCCTGCACGGCCGCCGGTCCTGGGATCCCAAGTGGACGGCCGACATCCCGTTGTCCCTTGAGGCGCCGATGATCGCGCCCGCGGACATGGCCGGGCTGTGGGATGCCTTGCTGGCCGGTGACGTTGAGCCCGGCTTGGACGTGGGCGCCACGATGAGCTCGCTCAACCTTGATCCCACCCAGGTTCAGCGCGCGACCAGTGCGGCGTGGTGGCAGGCGGCGCACTCCGGCCGTCCGATCGGTGCCGCGGACCTGCGTCTCGGCGCGCGCACCCAGAACGCCGCAGGCCTGGAACGGCTGGCCCGGCGGACCGAACCAGCGGCGGGCTGGCCGGATCTCGTGCTGCCGTCCGCGCAGATCCAGATGCTGCGGGAACTCGTGGCGCGGGCGCGGCTTCGTGGCCGCGTTCTGGACGACTGGCAGATGCGCAACAGCGGCCGCGGCACGGGTATCGCCGCGTTGTTCACCGGGGCACCCGGTACCGGCAAGACGCTGACCGCCGAGGTGCTCGCGTACGACCTGGGGTTCGATCTGTACACAGTGGACATCGCGACCGTGGTGGACAAGTACATCGGCGAGACCGAGAAGAACCTGGAGCGGATCTTCACCGAGGCCGAGCAGGTCAACGGCGTGCTGTTCTTCGACGAGGCGGACGCGTTGTTCGGCAAGCGCAGCGAGGTCCAGGGCGCGCACGACCGGTACGCCAACGTGGAGACCGCGTTCCTGTTGCAGCGCATGGAGAAGTTCGACGGCCTGGTGATACTGGCGACCAACCTCAGCGCGAACCTGGACGACGCGTTCACCCGGCGGCTGGACGCGGTGATCGACTTCCCGCGGCCGGACGCCGAGCACCGCTACCGCATCTGGGACCACGCCCTCAACCCGGCCGTCCCGCGCGCCGACGACGTCGACCTGAGGCTGCTGGCCGAACGGTTCGAGCTGGCCGGCGGCAACATCCGCAACATCACCCTCGCCGCGGGGTATTTCGCGGCGGACGAGAACCGGGCGGTGTCCATGGTGGACCTGATGCGTGGCGTGCACCGCGAGTTCGTCAAGCTCGGCAAGCTGTGCAAGGTCGCCGACTTCGAGCCCTACGAGGCGGTGCTGGCATGACCGCCGCCGATTCCGTTGTCGCCGCCCGTGATCTGCTGCTCGCGGGCAAGATCGACGAGGCCCGCACGCTGGTCGAGCGGGCCGCCGACGAATGGCACGACGAAGGCGACCCGGCCGAGGAGGCGCGCTGCCGCCGGATGGCCGCTGCCCTCGGCGGTTCCCTGTCCATCGCGAAGGATCCCGAGCCAACGGCCGCACAATCGGCGTTGGTGGTGGCCAGCCAGACGCTCGACCAGGGTGATCTTCCGGCGGCGCTGACGCATGCTCGGCGGGCGCGCGCGGAGGCGTTGGCCGCACGGTCTCCTTTGGACTATGTGGCCGCGGCGTTCGCCATCGCGGAACTGTCCGAGGCGGGCGGCGACCGGGGCTCGGCGTACGAGTCGCTCGCGGTCGGCTGGGTCACGCTCGCCGATCTGGTCGGCGCCGAGGCGGCGCGCGCGGTCTTCGCGCCCAGCCTGATCGCCCGCCGTGACCGTTGGGGCGCAAGCGAGTTCGCCGCGGTCAAGGCACGGTACGAGGAGAGCCGCTGATGGGCGGGCAGACCGACCGGTTACGCACCGACGAGCAGCCCGACCGGGCCACCGCGACCACGACCGTCGCGCCGCCCCAGGTCGCCCCGGAGGTGACCACCGACCCGGTGAGCCATCTTCAGTCCACTGTGGGCAACAGCGGCATGGGCGACATCGTCAACGGCCGCGCGCCCGCGGAAGTCATGGACGCGGCGGGAATTCGCGATGGCGGCGCACCGCCCGGGGTGACAGATGCGACGGGTATCCACGACGGCGGCACGCCGCCCGGTGGGGTACCGCCTGGCCCCACCGGAACGCCGCAAGTGCCCGCAGGGCCGCCGCCGGCCCCAGGCGGAGGGCCGCAGACTCCCGCGGGCCCAGCACCATCTCCGGCTCCCGGCGCCGGTCCACGAGGAGCGCACGCCGTGGTGGCGGTCGCCGC
>CBIMJO010000335.1:0-8379 GCA_966244135.1 uncultured Actinocrispum sp.
AGCGCCTTCCACGCGGCCCGCACCAGCCCTGGCTGTGGGCCCAGCCGGTCGAGGTGGAACGGGACGTGGCGTTCCTCGTCGGCGAGGATGCGCCCGGCCACGTCGGTGGTGAGCGGGTCGGATGTGCCGTCCCGCAAGGCGCGGTAGTAGCGCAACGCGATGATCTCGGCCACCAGCAGCACCAACAGCTCCAGGCGAAGGCCCAAAGCCCGCCGCAGCCGGACGAACACCCAGTCGCTCCAGTGTCCCGAGATGGTTGGTGCGTCGGCGGCCGTGAGCAGCAGCTCCAGCAGGCGCGCATGGTTCTGTTCCTCCGCCACGAACAACTTGACCGCGGTGGCGTAGAAGGGGTCGCCGTGCGCGGCCTTGGCGATGAGGTTGGCGCCGTCGCCCGCCTCCCCCACCTGGAATCGTTGCACACTGCGGATGATGGCCGGGTGCAGCTGGGCGCGGACTGTCCACTCTGGATCATCGGTGCGGCGCGCCCTGGCCGACTCGAAGTCCTGAACCCACTCAGCGAAGGTCATGTGCTGGGGACGGGTGAGGCGCGCGATCCGTTGGCCAAGGTTTCGTGGAGGTTGTGTGAAAACTATCTGGAGGTCTGCCAGGCGGCGCCGCGGGTGATGAACTCCTTGAACCAGGCGGAAAGGCGGCCGGTGAGCACGGCGTTGACGGGGGGGTCGTCGGCGCGGGTGAACTGGGTGACGCCATCGTGCCTGCCCAGGCTGATGTTCTGCCAGACGTACCGGATCCGGATCGGCTTCGACGGGCGGCCGGACAACGTCCGGGCGAGGTCCGCGGCGGCGTACCGGCCCATCGGCAGCGTGGTCTGGCAGGACATGCGGGTCTCGGTGCCGCCCGGGGTGGGCGCGGCCGCGGCGTCCCCGATCGCGCGAACCTCAGGGTGCGACACCGAGCGGAGGTGGGAGTCCACGACGATCCGCCCGTGCGAGTCCACGGCCAGACCCGACTCGGCGGCGATCGGCGGCACCCGGAACCCGGCCGCCCACACGACGAGGTCCGCAGACAGCTCGCGGCTGTCGGCGAGAAGCACGCCCGCAGGGCCGACCTTCGCGACGCGCTGCCCCTCCCGCAGCGAGACGCCGAGGCGCGCAAACGCTTTCCCCAGGTGTTTTCGCGCGGGAGCCGACAGCCAGCCGCCCACCGGTGAGTCGCTGACCAACGAGACCCGCAAGCCGGGATGGGCCTCGGCGAGCTCGGTCGCGGCCTCGATCCCGGTCAGGCCGCCTGACTGGGCAGCTGGACGTTCCGTGACGTGACGCCCGTCACCTCAGCTGGGCGGTGGCGAAGGCCAGCTTCGATGGGCTGACCAGCAGGCGGATGCCGGTGACGAGGTCGCCGTCGAAGTCCAGGGCCAGGATCGCGGCCAGGCTGCCGTTGAGCCGGAGCAACGCCGCGGGTTCGCCGTTGACCTCGGCGATCTCGGCCCGGACCAACGCGACTTCCGGCCGGCTGTGGAACCCGTGCAGGTACCGCGCCACCTTGGCCTTGCCGAGGATCGGCCGCCGCGCCGCCGTCACCGTGCCACCGCCGTCGGCCCAGGAAACGACGTCCTCGGAGAGCAGTTCTTCCAGCCCGGCAAGGTCTCCGTTCAACGTCGCCGCGAGAAACCGTTCCACGATCCGGCGATGCTGCGCCTTGTCGGCCTTGAACCGTTTGCGCGCATCGCTGACGTGCTTGCGCGCCCGGCTGTGCAGTTGCCGGGAGTACGCCTCGTCGATGTCGAGCATTTCGGCGATCTCGCGGTGGTGGTGCCCGAACGCCTCGCGCAGCACGAAAACAGCCCGCTCCAACGGAGTCAGCCGTTCCAGCAGAACGAGCATGGCCAGTGACACGGAGTCGCGTTGCTCGACCGTCTCAAGTGGACCCAGAACGCCGTCACCGGTCAGCACCGGCTCCGGCAACCACGTTCCCACATACCGTTCCCGCCGCACCCGAGCCGAGGTCAGCCGGGTCAGGCAGAGGTTCGTGACCACCTTCGTCAGCCACGCGGAGGGAACCTCGATGGCCTCGCGATCGGCGTCATGCCAACGCAGAAACGCGTCCTGCACAACGTCCTCGGCCTCGGCGGCGGACCCGAGCAACCGGTACGCGACCCCGAACAACCGCGCCCGCTGCTGCTCGAAAACCTCCGACACCCTCCCCACCCTAACCTCGTGGGTACTTTCGCGCCTTGAAAACCCGCGGAAGTACCCCCGAGGGCCGGCCTGGGGTTACAGGCCCGGGGTGAGCGGAATCTTGGTCAGGCCCTTGCCTCCGGTGCTGGTGTTGGAGGCGCCGACCTTGTTCGGGTTGCTGCTACAGAAACCCTGGGACGTGACGTTGATGCCGTAGCCGCTCGCCTTGGTGACGGTCAGCTTGTTCTTCGAGAAGATGTTGCCGCAGCCGTTCTTCGTGTACACGTCGTGGGTCTGGAACGTGTCCAGGTAGGCATTGAACGCCGTGTTGCCCGTGATCGTGTAGTTGTTGCCCTTGACGTCGATGGTGGAGTCGGCCGAGTTGGCGTTCTTCTCCCCCGTGCCGTCCAGGGTGTTGCCGGACACCAGGCCGTCGTGCGTGCCTTCCTTGATGTCGATGCCCTCGGCGGCGACGTTCGGGCCGATCTTGTTGTTCAGCACCTGCACGAAGTTGCTCTCGTCCGGGCCGCGGCCGTTGTTCGTGCCGTAGCAGCCCCAGTTGCTGCTCGCGGATCCGATGTAGACACCTTCACCGTAACCGGGTTCCTTGGTGCCGGTCTTGGTGATCGTGGAGTCCTTGATCACCCCGTACGAGCTGCCCTTGCGGAAGTGCACGGCCTCGTAGCCGATGTCGTTGACGTTGACGCCGTCGATGGTCACGTGCTGGGCGGCGTCCATGACGATGCCCTTGCGCGACTTGGTGACGGTGAACCCCTTGAGGTTCCAGTAGTTCGCGCCCTTGAGCCACAGGCCGTAGGCGGACGCCACAGTCAGGGCGAGCGCACCCGCGACGGCAAGACATGCGGAGCGCCAGGGTTGAGGCATGCGCGTTCCTTTCCACCTCAAGATCGGACTGAGTTCCGGTTGAAGCAGGCGGCGAGGAACTTATCTTTCACGTCTATGAACGTTAGTCACCGTTGTGAACATCTCGGACCGTAGCACCGCAGACGATTTCCCAACAAGTGGGTCAGCCGAGCGACTTGACCAGCTCGGCCAGCGGCGGCAGCTCGGCCACGAACCCGAACCGCCCGGCCCGCATCTGACCGGCCGCGTCCATGAAGGACTTCAGCGCCAGCCGGGTGAAGGCGCCGCCGATGCTGACCCGCCGGACACCGATCTCGGCCAGCTGCTCGATCGTGATCGCCGGGTCGGCGAACCCCATCACCACGTTGACCGGCTTGCCGACCTCCGAGACAACGGTGCGCATCTCTTGCAGGGTACGGAGTCCGGGTGCGTAGAGAACGTCGGCGCCGGCTTCTTCGAAGGCCTGCAAGCGTTTGATCGTGTCCTTGAGGTCCTTGACGCCGTGCAGCACGCCCTCGGCACGTGCGGTGAGAACCACATCGTGTGCTGCCTCCACCGCGGCACGGACCCGGTCAACGGCGAGCTCGAACTCGTAGATGGGGTCACTGTTGTCACCGGTGTAGTCCTCAATGGATGCTCCGGCCGCGCCCGCTTCCGCTGCCAGGGCAATGGTTTTTGCCGCTTCCTCGGGGTCGTGCGCGAAGCAGTTCTCGAGGTCGGCGTTGACCGGCAACGGGGTCGCCTCGTCGATCTCGCGGCAGTTGTCCAGGATCTCCTGGCGGGTCGCGCCCGTGCGGCCCTTCGTGAGGGCCACGCCCAGGCTCGTGGTGGCCAGGGCTTCGAAGCCCATCCCGGCCAGGATGCGAGCGGTGCCCGCGTCCCACGGGTTCGGCAGCAGGAGGGGCTCCGGTCGGTCGTGCAGGGCACGGAACTGCGCGGCTTTGCTCATGTGGCTACTGTGCCCGTGGACCCGGCATTACACAAATGCATAGTTCTTCGCCTTGTCCATCAGGAATACTGATGGGATGACGGTGGACGAGATCGAGACGTTCCTGTGCATCGCCGAGGTGGGCGGGTTCACCGAGGCGTCGCGGCGGCTGCACCGGTCGCAGCCCGCGATCAGCCGCCGGATCCACGAGCTGGAGCGCGGCCTCGGCGCTGAACTGTTCGCGCGAGCAGGCCGACGGGTGGAGCTCACCGACGCCGGCCGGGCGCTACTCCCGTACGCCGAGGCCGCTTTGGCCGCGCTGCGGGACGGCGAACGGGCCGTGCGGGATCGTTCCCTGGCAGCGCAGACTTTGCGGCTGGCCATCGTCGGCACTCTCGCCGACTCGCACATCGTGGACGCGTTGCGCTCGTTCACCGCGGAGTCCTCGGTGTCGGTCGATCTGCGGACCGCGACCAGCCGCGAGGTGAGTGCCTTGGTGCGCAACGGCGAGGCCGACCTCGGGTTGCGCTATCACCCGGATCCCGACCCCAAGCTGGAGTCGATCCCGTTGGGGGACGAGAAACTCTACGTCGTCGTGCCCGCTGGCCACCCCGTCACCGCCGCCACCCTCCCGGACTTCGGCGCACTGGCGAACGACACCTGGCTGGGCTTCCCGCCGGAACGCGGGCGGTCGGGTTCGTTCCGCGGCCTGCTCGAACACCACCTCGCCGCCGCGGGCATCACCGCCCCCACGATCACCACCATCGACAGCCTCACCGCCCAGAAACGCCTGATCGAGGCCGGTCTCGGCATCGCCCTCATGCCGCTGAACAACATCCGGGAGGAACTGCGCATCGGCAGCCTCCGCGTCATCGACATCCCCACCATCCACGCCCGCATCCCCGTCGTCGCCATCCGCCGCCCCACCGCCCACCAAACCCAAGCCGCCCAAGCCTTCCTGACCGTCCTCACCAGACACACTCCTGGGTTGTCACAGGCCGAGTAACTCCGCGAGCGTGCCGCCCAGGACGCGGTCGCGCAATGCTCCCGGCTGGGTAACGCGTTCAACGGCGGTACGAGCGAGAACCGGGTCACCGTAAGGAGCATCGGAGCCGAAGAGGGTGCGGCCGGGGACTTCGGCGATGGCCAGGCGGACGGCGAAGGTGATGTTCGCGGTGGACAGGTCGAGGTAGAGGTTCGGGGTCTCGCGAGCGAGTTCGATGGCGGTCAGCCAGTTGAGACCACCGAGTTGGCTGATCATAAGGGGAACCCCAGCGTACCGTCGAGCAAGAGCGGTCCTGTCCGGGCGGACCTTGCCGAAACCGATGAATCGGCCGGGATAGGCGGCGCACGCGGTGGAAAGCTCGTCCCACGCGGCCTGATAGCCGTCAGTGAACCGCCCGCTGACAGTCGAGTGCAGCACGTCCAGCTCGCGCCGCAACGATTCCAGATCAGTGGCGCGCTCGGGATGCGGCCGCGTGCCGAACAGCACGGCGCGGTCGACTCCCGCCTCGTCCAGCAGGGCGACATGGCTGTGCACGGGATCGTGGACATGGCTGTGCGCGTCGATGATCAACGAACTCTCCTGCTCACGAGGAATGGTGACCCCAGCGTCGGACGTTGACACCGTGACAAGGTCAAGTTCGGTGGGGGAACGATGTTGATCGGACAGCTCGCGAAACGCACCGGCATCACTGAACGTCTGCTGCGGTACTACGAAAAGGCCGGCCTGCTCACCTCGAGCCGCCGCGCGAACGGCTACCGCGACTACGACGACGGCGCCGAGCAGACGGTCCGGCAGATCCGCGCTCTGCTGGCGGCCGGCCTGCCGACCATGCTGATCAAGCAAGTACTGCCGTGCGCGCAGGAAGACGGATCGCTTCGCCCCTGCCCAGGGATCCTGAACCGGCCGCGGGCCCAACTGGCCCGTCTCGACCGGCGCGCGGCCGAACTGGCGGATGCTCGCCAGGCGCTACGGCACGCGATCGCGGTCACGGAACAAAGAAAACCAGGCCGGGGCGCCGAAGCACCCCGACCCGGTTCGTCCGGAGATCAGCTGCAGCCGGAGGTGGAGCCGCAGCCTTCGCAGACGTAGCAGGAGCCGGCGGGACGCATCTTGGTGCCGCAGGTCATGCAGAGCGGGGCGTCGGCGACGGTGCCGAGGTGCAGTTCGAGCAGCTCGGTGCTGCTGTGCGCGGAAGTGGTGTCCGGCAGGGCCTTCTGGGTCGAGGCCGCGGGGGTGGACTCCACGGTGGAGACGGTGGAACGGAGGGCTTCGAGGTCGACGTCGCCGCTGCCGTAGTCGTTGTTGACCTGGGCGGAGCGCTCGTCGGCGGTGAAGATGCCCAGCTGGGCCCGCTTCTCGAACGGGAGGTAGTCCAGGGCCAGGCGGCGGAACAGGTAGTCCAGCACGCTGGTGGCGATCCGCACGTCGGGGTCGTCGGTCATGCCGGCCGGCTCGAAGCGCAGGTTCTGGAACTTGGACACGTAGAACTCCAGCGGGATCCCGTACTGCAGGCCCACGGAGATCGACATGGAGAACGCGTCCATCACGCCGGCCAGGGTCGAGCCCTGCTTGCCCAGCTTGACGAAGATCTCGCCCAGGCCGTCGTCCGGGTAGGACCCGGCGTGCAGGTAGCCCTCGGCACCGCCGACGGTGAACGACACGGTCTGCGACGGGCGCTTCTTCGGCAGGCGCTTGCGCACCGGCCGGTACTCGACGACCGTCTCCTTCTCCGGCGCCTTGTCCGCGCGGGCGGACTTGCCCGCCGACAGCGGCTGGCCGACCTTGCAGTTGTCGCGGTAGATCGCCAGCGCCTTGAGGCCCAGCTTCCAGCCCTGGAAGTAGATCTCCTCGACGTCCTCGACAGTGGCCGCCTCCGGCATGTTCACCGTCTTGGAGATCGCGCCCGAGATGAACGGCTGGATCGCGGCCATCATCCGGACGTGGCCCATCGGCGCGATGGACCGCTCGCCCATGGCGCAGTCGAACACGTCGTAGTGCTCACGGCGCAGGCCGGGCGCGTCCACGACGTGACCGTGCTCGGACACGTACTCGACGATCGCCTCGATCTGCTCGTCCTGGTAGCCCAGGGACTTCAGCGCGCGCGGCACGGTCTGGTTGACGATCTGCATCGAGCCGCCGCCGACCAGCTTCTTGAACTTCACCAGCGCCAGGTCCGGCTCCACACCGGTCGTATCGCAGTCCATCATCAGGCCGATGGTGCCGGTCGGCGCGAGCACCGAGGCCTGCGCGTTGCGCCAGCCGTTGCGGGCACCGATGTCCAGGCCGGAGCGCCACTCCTCGCCGGCCAGCTTCTGGATCGCGGTGTCGTCCTTGGCCAGCGTGCGGATCAGGTCGTTGGCCGCGGCGTGCTTGCGGATCACGCGGGTGTGCGGCTCGGCGTTGCGGGCGTAGCCCTCGTACGGGCCGACCACCCCGGCCAGCTCGGCGGACCGGCGGTAGGCCACCGCGTTCATCAGCGAGGTGATCGACGCCGCCAGCGCCCGGCCGCCCTCGGAGTCGTACGCGTGCGCGGTCGCCATCAGCAGCGCGCCCAGGTTCGCGTAGCCGATGCCCAGCTGGCGGAACTTGCGGGTGGTGTCGGCGATCGGCTCGGTCGGGAAGTCGGCGAAGCAGATCGAGATGTCCATCGCGGTGATGACGAACTCGACCGCCTTGACGAAGGTCGGCGCGTCGAAGGTGCCGTCCTCGCGCAGGAACTTCATCAGGTTCAGCGAGGCCAGGTTGCAGCTGGAGTTGTCCAGGTGCATGTACTCGCTGCACGGGTTCGACGCGGTGATCCGGCCCGACTCCGGGCAGGTGTGCCAGTCGTTGATGGTGCCGTCGTACTGGATGCCCGGGTCGGCGCACTCCCACGCGGCGTTGGCCAGCTTGCGGAACAGGTCCTTGGCGTTGACCTCCTCGATCACCTCGTTGGTGATCCGGGCGCGCAGGCCGAACGGGCTGTTGTTCTCCACGGCGTGCATGAACTCGTCGGACACGCGGATGGAGTTGTTCGCGTTCTGGTACTGCACCGAGGTGATGTCCCGGCCGCCGAGGTCCATGTCGAAGCCCGCGTCGCGCAGCACGCGGATCTTCCGCTCCTCCTTGGCCTTGGTCTCGATGAACTCCTCCACGTCCGGGTGGTCCACGTCCAGAACGACCATCTTGGCCGCGCGGCGGGTCGCACCGCCGGACTTGATCGTGCCCGCGGAGGCGTCAGCGCCGCGCATGAACGACACCGGGCCGGAGGCGGTGCCGCCGGAGGACAGCAGCTCCTTGGACGAGCGGATCCGAGAGAGGTTCAGCCCGGCGCCCGAGCCGCCCTTGAAGATCAGGCCCTCTTCCTTGTACCAGTTGAGGATCGACTCCATGGTGTCGTCGACGGCCAGGATGAAGCAGGCGGACACCTGCTGGGGAGAGGCGGTGCCGACGTTGAACCAGAC
>CBIMJO010000336.1:0-8367 GCA_966244135.1 uncultured Actinocrispum sp.
GTGGGGGCCTGGTTCGGCATCAGAGGGCGCTCATCACGTGCTTGACCCGGGTGTAGTCCTCGAACCCGTACATCGACAGGTCCTTGCCGTAGCCGGACTTCTTGAACCCGCCGTGCGGCATCTCGGCCACCAGCGGGATGTGCGTGTTGATCCACACACAGCCGTAGTCGAGCTTGGCCGCCATCCGCATCGCCGTCTGGTGGTCCCGGGTCCACACCGAGGAGGCGAGTCCATAAGGGACACCGTTGGCCGAGCGCACCGCGTCGGCCTCGTCCTTGAACCGCTGCACGGTGATCACCGGGCCGAACACCTCGTTCTGGGTGATCTCGTCGTCCTGCTCCACCCCGGACACCACGGTCGGCGCGTAGAAGTAACCCTCCTCGCCAACCCTCGACCCTCCTGTTTGGACACTCGCGTGCTCCGGCAGCCGGGTGACGAACCCGGCCACCCGGTCGAGCTGAGCGGCGTTGTTCAACGGCCCATAGGCCACCGACGAGTCGTCCGGTCTGCCGGTCTTGGTGGCCGCGGCCTGCTGGCTCAACGCGGCCACGAAGTCGTCGTGCACCTCTTCGGAGACCAGCACCCGGGTCGCGGCCGTGCAGTCCTGCCCGGCGTTGAAGTACCCGGCCATGGCGATGCCCTCGGCAGCGGCCTGCAAGTCGGCATCGGAGAACACCACAACCGGCGCCTTGCCGCCGAGTTCCAAGTGGACACGCTTGACATCGCGCGCCGCGGCAGCCGCGACCTCCACCCCGGCACGAACCGACCCGGTGATCGACACCATCGCGGGGATCTCGTGCGCCACAAGGGATCTACCCGTGTCCCGATCACCGCAGATCACGTTGAACACACCCGCGGGCAGGAACTCCGCGCAGATCTCGGCGAGCAGCAACGTCGACGCCGGAGTGGTGTCCGACGGCTTGAGCACGACCGTGTTCCCCGCGGCCAGGGCCGGCGCGATCTTCCAGATGGCCATCAGCAGCGGGTAGTTCCACGGCGTGACCTGGGCACATACGCCGATCGGCTCGCGCCGGACGAACGAGGTGTGCCCCTCCATGTACTCCCCCGCCGACCGGCCTTCGAGCACCCGTGCGGCCCCGGCGAAGAACCGCAGCTGGTCGACCACCGGCGGCAGCTCCTCGGAGGCGGTCAGCCCCAACGGTTTCCCTGTGTCCTGTGACTCGACGTGCACCAGCTCGTCCGCCCGCGCCTCGACCGCGTCGGCGATCTTGAGCAGGGCCAGCTGACGCTGGGCCGGGGTGGTCTCGCGCCAGGTCTCGAACGCGATGGCCGCGGTCTTCAGCGCCCGGTCGACGTCCTCGATCCCGGCGACCGGCGCGGTGGCGTAGGCGTGGCCGGTGACCGGATCGATGATCTCGGCGACCTTCCCGGACAGTGACTCGACGTGGTTGCCGCCGACGAAGTGCTTCAGCTCCCGCACCTGGAACTCCCGCTGTATCGACTCCGCTACCCGACGTGATTTAACATATGACCACATATGTCAAAGGACAAGACTGTGCGGCAGGATTGACGCCGTCGCGTTATCCGAACCGGTAAAGGGCACGTGGATGGGGATTTCGCACAGCGCGCGATCGGCGATGTTCGCGCCGCTGGGGCAGGTCGGCCGCGCCGAGGCGGTGGCGAGCCGGCTGGTCGACGCCATCAACCTCGGCCTGCTCGCCGACGACGAGCAGCTGCCCAGCGAGTCCGAGCTGGCCGCGCAGTTCGGCGTCGCGACCGTGACGATCCGGGAGGCGCTGGTGGCGTTGCGCCATCAGGGCCTGGTCGAGACCCGCCGCGGCCGGGGCGGCGGCAGCTTCGTCCGCGCCCCCTCGCCCGCGTCCCCGACCAGCTGGCACGCCCGGCTCAAGGCGGTCTCGCTGAGCGACCTGCGGGACGTCGGCGACCACTACATCGCGATCGCCGGGGCCGCCGCGAAGCTCGCCGCCGAGCGCAGCTCCCCCGAGGACATCGAGCGGCTGCGGCTGGCCACCGAGGACCTGCGGACCGCCACCGCGGCCGAGGCCGCCCGGGCCGAACGGTACTTCCACCTGGAGGTCGCGGCGGCCGCACAGTCGCCAAGGCTCACCCACCAGGAGGTTCAGCTGCAGAGCGAGGGCGGCGGGCTGCTCTGGCTGCCGCTCGGCGTTCAGGAATCGCACGAACAGGCTTACGCTGAGCACCTGGCGATCACCGCCGCGATCGCCGGGGCGGACGGCGAGGCGGCCCGGCGGCTCACCGAGGAGCACATCCTCGGCGCGCTCGACCGGCTCGCCGAAGCACATCTCGGCCTGGTGAGGTGATGAGGGTGGACACGCTGGCCGGCGACGAGGTCGTGGAGCAGGTCACCGCGCTCGTCGAGGGCATCTTCGAGCGGCTCAAGCCGGTGCTGGCGGCCACCGAGTCGCTGCTGGCCACGCCCGGCGAGCTGCGAGCGGCCGACCTGCACGGCATCCGTCCACAAGTGATCGACGCGCTCGGCGGGCTGGTCATCGGCGCCGGCTTTGTCAGCGCCCCCAACGTGTTCGCCGACCAGGAGCTCGGCTTCGAGTGGTGGACCGAGGGCCCGGCGCAGCTGTTCATCAGCCTCGACCCGGCCGCGGAGAACTTCCTCGACTACACCCGGCAGTCCTGGTACACGGTCCCGCGCGACACCGGCCGGCGGCACATCAACGGCCCGTACGTCGACTACCTGTGCACCGACGAGTACACACTCACGTTCACGCTGCCGGTGAGCCGCAACGGCAGCTTCGCCGGGGTCGTGGGCGCGGACGTGTACGTGCGCGAGTTCGAGCACGCGGTCCGGCCGATGCTGGGTTCGCTGCGGCAGGCCACGTTGCTGAACGCGCAGGGCCGCGTGATCGTCTCTAACAGTGTTAGACAAGCGGTCGGGTCGCTGGTCCGCGAGGTGGATGTGCCCGCGTGGTGGACCTCCGGCGCGGAACCCCTTACGGCGGCGGGGAAAACGCTGCGCCGCTGCGGCGATTCACCGATAACGCTGCTGGTGGCGGCGGGCTGACCCTACGATTGCGGCCATGGCCGTCGACTTGTTCGCAGGGATCGCCGTCACGGACTTCCCGGCCGCGCTGACCTGGTACGAGCGCCTTTTCGGCGCTCCCCCGGCGTTCTACCCGCACGACACCGAGGCCGTCTGGGAGCTCGAGGAGCACCGGTACGTCTACATCGTCGAGAAGCCCGGGCACGCCGGCCACGCCATGCACACGATCTTCGTCGAGGACTTCGACGACCGGGTGAGCAAGATCGGCGAGCGCGGCCTTGAGCCCGCGCTCGAGGAGACCTACTCGAACGGCGTGCGCAAGACGACCTACCGAGACCCGGACGGCAACGAGATCGGCTTCGGCGGAGGTCCCGCAGCCGACTAGGCAAGATCACGCCGTGCGCCGATAGGTCCGACCGACTGTCCAGGTGGCTTGGATAGTCGAATGGACCACCATTTCGCGTTCACCAATCCACCCGCCTACGGGTGCTGACCTCGCGGTGGCACCTGAACCTGGTGTTCATCCCGCGCGAGTTCCAGATCCGCGGCGAGACGTTCGACGACAGTTTCCTGTTCCTGGGGCCGGGCGGTGCTTCGCCCGCCGACGCGGACGCGCTGGAGAAGCCGGCCGGGTGACCGATCGGTGGGGCGGACTCAGCCGTTCGGTTCCAGCCGGGTGATCGATGCAGGTCAGGGGCAGTTTTTGGGACGCTCGACGGCATGCGAACCACCAAGACTCTCGTCCTTGCCTACCTCGGCCTGAGCGTGCTCACACTCCTGGCCATCGTCCTCATGCGCGACAACCCCGAGGAGGTCAACGACGTCGTCTGGACGCGCGGCACGATCGTCCTGGTGGCCGCGTTGCTGACGTTCTGGTTCACCAGCAGAGCCGCCAAGGGACAGCGGCGCGCGTACCTGCGGTTGCGGATCACCTCGGCGATCATGGTCGTGGCGATCGCCGTGCTCGTCTCGCTGCCGGGGCTGCTCCCGGTGTGGATGCGGATCGAGCAGGGTGTCTGCGGGTTGCTGCTGCTCGGGGTCGTGTTGATCATCAACGCCCGACGAACGCGGCAGCTGTACATTCGGACGTGATGTCGTCGTTACGCAACCACCCGATCCTGGCCATCAGCCCGTACGTGCTGCTGGCAGCGTTGACCATCATCACCGCGGCGGTCGACGGCCCGAGCGGCCTGTGGCTGTGCGCGCTGCTCGCGGCTTGGATGCTGGGCGCGTTCACTCTGTTCACAGTGCCGCCCGAGGTGTTCGTGACCGGCGTCGTCGTGCTCAACATGCTGCTGGTCATCCGGTATCCGTGGTTCGGCTGCTTCACTCCCACCGGATATCTGTACGCGTTCCGCCTGCTCGCCTGGCCCCGCCAACTGGCCGGGGTGGCCGCCGTCGCGGTCGTCGCCGGGACCGCACAGGCGACCGACGTCGACAAGTCCACGCTGATCGGGATGGTCGCGTTCGGGGGCGTGCTGGCCGCGAACGTGCTGCCGATGTGCGCGTTCGGCTGGTATGCCTGGCGCACTAGCCAGACCAACCGCCGGTTGCAGGAAAGCCTTGCCGAGAACGCGGTTCTGGACGAACGCCAGCGGATGGCCCGGGAGATCCACGACACCCTGGCGCAGGGCCTCACCGGGATCATCACCCAGCTGGAAGCCGCGTCGCACACGACGTCCAAGGACGAATGGCAGCGACACGTGGACCTGGCAACGAGTCTGGCCCGCGACAGCCTGACCGAGGCGCGCCGATCCGTGCATGCCTTGCGGCCCGAACCGTTGCGAACCGAACAACTCTCCGCCGCCCTGGATACCGTGGCTTCACGGTGGTCCGTGGTGCACGGGATCCCGGTTCAGGTCACCACAACGGGTTCTGTCCGGCCGCTCTCGCCGCCCGCCGAGACCGCGTTGCTGCGGACCGCGCAGGAAGCGCTGGCGAACGTGGCCAAACACGCGAAGGCCACCCGGGTCGGGGTGACGTTGTCCTTTATGGATCGTTCGGTCGTTCTGGACGTCCGGGACGACGGGTCCGGCTTCGATCCCGGCATCCGAACCGGTGGATTCGGGCTGGAGTCGATGCGCCAGCGGGTCGAGCAGCTGGCCGGGACACTGCAAGTGGAGTCCTCGCCGGGCAGCGGGACCGCGATCTCGGCTAGCGTGGTCGCGTGATCACGCTCCTGGTCGTCGACGACCATCCCGTGGTGCGGGACGGGTTGTGCGGGATGTTCGCCGCCGACCCGGAGTTCTCGGTGGTCGGCGAGGCCGGTGACGGCGAGGAGGCCGTGCGGCTGGCCCTGAAGCTGCGGCCCGACGTGGTGCTGATGGACCTGCGGATGCCGGGGATGGACGGCGTGACCGCGATCCGGGCGCTGGCCGCCCAGGGCAGTCCCTCCCGAGTCCTGGTCCTGACCACGTACGACACCGACAGCTACGTCATGCCCGCGCTGTCCGCGGGCGCGACCGGTTACCTGCTCAAGGACTCGCCCCGCGACGAACTGCTGAAGGCGGTGCGCGCGGCCGCCCAAGGCCAGGCCGTGCTCGCCCCCACGGTCGTCAACCGCCTGCTGGACCAGGTACGCACGCCCACGCCCGACCCGCTGAGCCTGCGTGAACTCGAAGTGCTCCAACTGGTCGCGGCGGGCAACACCAACCGCGAGGCCGCCGCCCACCTGTTCATCAGCGAGGCCACCGTCAAGTCCCACCTGCTGAGCATCTACGCCAAGCTCGGCGTGAACGACCGCGCCGCCGCCGTGGCCACCGCGTTCACCCGTGGCCTGCTGCGGGCCGACTCGCCGGACCACTGACTATCCTGCGAAAGTGACCATCGAGCTGACGCTCCTGCCGGGGGTGGCCTACCGGGGCAAGGAAGTCACGGCTCCACGGCTGCGCAACCTCCTGGCGCTGCTGGCGGACGACCTGCGGCGAGGGTGCAGCGTGGCCGGGCTCATCGACGGCCTGTGGCCAGGGGACCAGCCCGGGAACCCGGCGAAGGCGTTGCAGATCCTGGTATCCCGGGCGCGGTCACAGCTCGGCGCCGACCTGATCGCGAACACCTCGACCGGGTACCGGCTGAACCTGACCGATGAGCAGGTCGATTGTTCGGCGGTGCTGCTCCGAGCGTCCACAATGGCCGGACATGCTCGCGCGGGTGATCACTCGGCTTCGTTGGCGGACGCCGACGCTGGTCTGCGGCTGTTCGAAGGCGCGCAATCGTCTGGCGGCAATGATCCGCTGGATGTCCTGCGGGCCAACCGGGCAGTGACACACGAGGCGTTGGTGCGTGGGCGCGCGGTGGCGTTGTCTCGGTTGGGACGGCACGAAGAAGCGGTCGGCAGCCTCGCGGACCTGGTGCGGGACCGGCCTCGGGACGAGGAACTGCTGCTGGAGTTGTTGCGCAGTGAGGCGGCGACGGCCGGTCCTTCGGCCGCGTTGAGCCGGTACGACGCCTATCGTCAGGTCCTTCGCGACGAGCTGGGTACTGATCCGGGCACAGACCTCCGGGCCGTGCACCAGAGTCTGCTACAGGCGGATGTACCCGTTGTGCGGCATGGGGTCGAGCACGAGCCGAACCCGTTGCTCGGCCGAGACGAGGATATCGGCGCTGTGGCACGGCTTTTGCGGTCGTCCCGGGTAGCCTCGATCATCGGTCCGGGTGGCCTGGGCAAGACGCGGCTCGCGCACGCGGTGGGCCGGAACGCCGAGCAGCGGATCGTCCATTTCGTACCGCTGGCCGGGGTCAGCCGGGACGAGGACGTTGCCGGGGAGGTCGCGTCGGCGCTGGGCGCGGGCGAGGCGCGCAACCTGGTCCGACCTGCACCGCAACGGGATCTGTTGGGCCGCACCGTCAAGGCGATCGGACCGGGTCCGGCGTTGCTGGTGCTGGACAACTGCGAACACGTCATCCAGGGCGTGGCCGAGCTGACGCGGGCGCTGGTGTCGGCGACGAAGGACCTGCGCATCCTCGCCACCAGTCGCACTCCCCTGGGCCTGTCGTCGGAATCGGTGTATCCGTTGCCGGAGTTGACGCTGGCGACGACGATCCAGCTGTTCGAGGAGCGCGCACGGGCGGTCCGGCCGGACGTCGAGCTGCCGCGCGAGGTCCTCGAAGACCTTTGTGGACACCTCGACGGCCTCCCGCTGGCGGTGGAACTGGCCGCGGCGCGGGTCCGGGTGATGTCGGTGCGGGAGATCGCCCAGCGGCTGGACGACCGGTTCTCGTTGCTGCGCGGTGGTTCCCGCGACGTGCCCCAGCGGCATCGCACCCTGCACGCGGTCGTCGACTGGAGCTGGAACCTCCTGGATGACGATGGCCAGCAGGCCCTTCGGGTGTTGTCGATCTTCCCGGGCGGGTTCGCCGCCGAGGCCGCTCAGCACGTGCTCGACGACGAGGACGCCCTGGAGACCATCGAGCACCTGGTCGGCCAGTCACTGCTGAAGGTGACCGAAACGCCGATCGGCACCCGGTTCGGGATGCTGGACACCGTACGTGAGTTCGGTGCGGCGCAACGGAAGGACACCGAGCAGGTCGTTGCCGGTTTCTTGGCGTGGGCACGCGCGTTCGGTCTGGCGCACTACGATGACGTGTTCGGCTCGGACGCGTTCCGTGGGGTGGCCAGGGTCCAGCACGAGCACGACAACCTTCAACTGGCGCTGCGATATGCGTTGGAGCGCGAAGACCACTCGGCCGTGGCCGCGATCGGCGCGGCTCTCGCCGGACTGTTCCTGGTCACCGGCAACTACAACCGGATGACGGTGTTGAACGACGACACCTCCGCCGCGTTGACGCGATACCAGCCGTCCGGCGAGTTCGTCGAACCCACGCGGGCCGTCGCGGTGCTGTGCACGGCGACGATCTTCATGATGCAGCGGCCACGGCCGGTGCGGTGGCTGATCACGCTGCGGCGGCTGCCTTCCGCTCCTCCGGACACACTGGTCCGCGCGATCCAGGTGATCCTGACCGCGCAGGCGCACGAGTTGGTGCGGCTGTGCGACAGCGACCGGCCGCTCGTGGCCGCGGTCGCCAATGGGATGACCAGCTACGTCTGGGAACAGCAACGGGACATCCCGACGGCGGTGGCGGCCGCGGAACGGATGCTCGCCACCGTCGCCGGCAGCCCTTGGCTGCAGGTCATCGCGCACAGCCGGTGCGTAGAGCTGTACATGCAGCTCGAAGCCGCCGAACGGATGCGCGACCACGTGCTGGCGGCGCTGGACATCCTCGGGCCATGGCCGGACTCGATCGGCCTGGTGCCCGGGCTGGTCGTGGTGAACATGCTGCTCGGCGAGATCGACGAGGCCGAGCGGCACCTGCGGCGCGCCGAGGCCGCACCGCCGGACGACACCGACGCCACGCTCACGTTCCTGATG
>CBIMJO010000337.1:0-8342 GCA_966244135.1 uncultured Actinocrispum sp.
GTTCCCTCGCCCGGGGGTGCCGGCGGCGCCGGGTTGAGCATGTTCTGCACGAATGCCTTGACGGCGGCGGGATTCACCTCGACCGCCACACCGTCTGAGGGGGTCGGGAGGTTCGGGCGGATCGTGGGGATGGTGGTGAACTCGATGTGGTCGCCGGTGAGGTCGCTCAGCTGCTGGGCGAACCCGAGCAGGTCCCAGCCCTTGTCCAGCACGACGGCCTTGGTCAGCGCGTCGACCAGCGAGCTCACCTTGCCGGGGTCGGTGAGGGTGCCCGCGCTGAACATCCGGTTGGCCAGCCCGGCCAGGAACGCCTGCTGACGCCGCACCCGGTCGAGGTCGCCGCCGGCCAGGCCGTGCCGCTGCCGCACGAACTTCAGCGCGTCGATCCCCTGCAGGGTCTGCGGGCCTGCCGGGAAGTTCGCGCCGGAGTACGAGTCGTGCACGGCGTTGTTGAGGCACACCGGAACCCCGCCGACCGCGTTGGTGATCTCGCTGAACCCGAACAGGTTGATCTCCGCGTAGTGGTCGATGTGCAGACCGGTCAACGCGGTCACGGTGGCGATCAGGTTCTTGCGGCCCGCGGTGGTGGACTCGCGCGTGACGGTGTCCGCGTCCTTTCCCTGGTTGCGCAACGTGTTCGCCGCCGCGATCTTGCCGCGGGCGTAGGCGGAGTTGAGCTTGTGCATGCCGAACCCGCCCGCGATGGACACGTACGAGTCGCGCGGCAGCGAAACCGCGAACGCCTTCTTGGTCGGGTCGGCGGGCATGTGCACGACCATCATCGTGTCCGTGTTCTGCTCCCCGTCGGAGTTCCCGGCCTGCAACGCGTCGAGAACCTGCCGGGGCAACGGATGCCCCTGATTGTCGGTGCGGCTGTCGATGCCCACCAACAGGATGTTCACGTCCTGCGCGGGCTTGCGCACCGGTGCCTGCGCCGAAGACGACGAGGACTGCGGGGTGTCCGGCATGATCACGTCATCGGTCGCCAGGTTCGTGGTCACGTTGCGGTAGGTCATGTAGGCGTAGGCGGACACGGCGAGCATCGCCGCCGACACCAGCACCACGACCGACCGGGCGATCCAGGACGCCACTCGTTTCGCGTTCATTTCAGGTAGTCCGTCAGTAAGGCGGGCGTCAGGCCGTTCGCGCGGGCTTGCGCCATGAACGCGTTGACATCCGCTTCGAAGGTGTCCTTGAAGTGCATCAGGACAATGGATCCCGGCCGGAACTCGTGCGGCCCGGAGAACTTGATCTGACCATTGGCCACTTCGGACCCCCAGTTCACGACGTATTTGGCCCCGGCCTCACCGGCCGCTTGCAGTGTCGCGTCGTCGCTGCTGCCGAACGGCGCGCGGAACAGCGTCGGCCGGGCGCCGAACCAGCTCTGGTACTGGTCGGACACCGGCCCGATCTCCTTCTCCTGGTCGACTTCCGAGCGGCCCTTGAGGTTTATGTGTGTCGCCGTGTGGTTCTCGATGACCGACCCGGTGTCGTCGCGCAGCTCGCGGAAGAACTCCGGGTTCTTGCCGGCGTAGAACTGGGTCAGGAAGAACGTGGCCTTGATGCCGTTGCGCTTCAGGATGTCCGCCATCGCGGGGTCCTGGTGGGCGCCGTCGTCGATCGTCAGGAACACGACAGGGTCGGTCGTCTCGACCTTGTAGACCAGCTTGGCGGGCCCGATCCGGGGCGCGGGCCGCGACTCCGGCCCCGGTCCCTGCGGCGGCGGTGTGACCTGCGCCGCATTAGCCGGCGGTGGCCCGGTATTGTTCTGCCGCGCAAGCACGAGACCGGCGATGAGCAGCGCGAGAGCCGCGACTGCCACATACCGGAACGGCTTGAGACGCTCTAGCATCGCACTCCCCGAAGTGTCCCTGTCGAAAGATCCACCTTCGAAGCTAGGCACGGTTTTCGGCGGCTGGACGACGGTTGTGTAACAGGGATCCGGCGACTGGCCCGCGGCCGTGTAACAGCCGACTGGCCGTCGGAGCCGGACTGGGCACAATGGGTGAGTGCGCAAGGTCCTGTCGCTCGTGGCGTGCTGCGTGCTGTCCGGATGCGCGGTGCTGTCCGGCTGCGCCACCGCGGGCGGCGTGCAGGTAGAGGGCGCGGCGGCGCAGGTCACACCCCCGCCGAGCACGCCACCGCCACCCAGCGGCAGCGCCCCGTCGGTCGACCCGGTCGCCATGCTGCGTGCGGATCCCAAGGTCGGGGCCGGGATCAAGGGCGTGCTGACCACTCCGTGCTTGTTCGACGGCAGCTACCCGGCGGTGGCGCGGTACGTGGACGTGACCCTGGACGGCAAGCCCGAACTGCTGGTGACCGTCGTCTCCTGCGACTCCAAGGGCCCCGCGGGCTGGGATTACCGCTACAACCTGGGCGTTTACGTGTACACCCTGGGCGTCACGCCGCCCGCGCAGCTGTTCGCGGTGGAGGAGCCGGGCGCGGACATCACCCCGCAGCCGGACTTCGGCCTGGTCGTCACCCATCTGCGGTACAAAGCCAGGGACAAGAGCTGCTGCCCGAGCGACTCCATCGACGAGGCGTTCAAATGGACCGGCAGCGCGTTCGAACCGCTCAAGAAATGAGTCCGATGCACGTTCTCCTGGTCGAGGATGACGCCGTGATCCGCGAGGCCACCCAGCTGGCGCTGGAGCGGGACGGCTTCAAGGTCACCGTCGCCGAGGACGGCATCAGCGGGCTGGCCGCGTTCCGCGAGCAGGGCCCCGACGTGGCCCTGCTGGACCTGATGCTGCCCGGGATGAACGGCGTCAGCCTGTGCCGGCAGATCCGCGAGGAGAGCCACACCCCGGTGATCATGATGTCCGCCCGGTCCGACCCGATCGACATCGTGCTCGGCCTGGAGGCGGGCGCGGACGACTACGTGACGAAACCGTTCGACAGCACAGTGTTGGTGGCGCGGATCCGGGCGGTGGTCCGGCGGATGACCCGCGCCGAGGCGACCGCGGACGACCAGGTGCTCCGGTTCGGCGACCTGGAGGTGCACCGCAACGGCCTCGAGGTGCGCGTCGGCGGCAACCCGGTCGAGCTCACCCCGACCGAGCTGCGGCTGCTGCTGTGCTTTGTGGACGCTCCGGGCAGCGTGCTGACCAGGGACGTGCTTCTGGAGCAGGTCTGGGACTACCAGTGGGGCGGCGACTCGCGGGTGGTGGACGTGCATGTCCAGCGGCTGCGGGCGAAGGTCGGCCAGGACCGGATCGAGACCGTCCGCGGGTTCGGGTACAAGCTCAAGAGCAGTCCGTGAAGCTGGTCCCGTCCGCCATGCGCTGGCGCCTCAGCGCCGCGATCGCCGTGGTCAGCGCCCTGGTCGCGGTCGCGTTGAGCCTGCTGGTGCGCACCGAGTTCAGCCAGACCCAGCTCGCCGACGCCCGGCAGCTGCAGGACGAACGCATCCAGCTCGTCGTCCGCGACTACGCCTTGTCCGGCCAGGCGGCCCTCGGCGCGGAGCTGAACGCGCCGAACATCCCGCAGGAGCTGCGGGACGCGATTCGCGGCGGCAACCGGGCGACGTATCTGGAGCGTGGTCCTGGCGGCTCGTGGATCTGGGCGGCCGCGGAGACCGACGGCAAGATCCTTTCGCTGCGCAACCCCTACACCGACCGGGATGACGCACTGTCGCGTTTGGACCGATTGTTGATCCTGGGGTCGGTTTCGGTGGTCGTGTTGAGTTCCGGGCTCGGGGTGGCCATCGGCGGACGCTTGTCCCGGCGGCTTCGGTTGGCGGCCGCTGCCGCTCGCCGGGTGGCCGAGGGCGATTCCTCCTCGCGGGTGGGGGATGCGATCGGGGACCGGCCCAAGGACGAGGCCGCGGACCTCGCGCGGGCCGTGGACGCGATGGCGGATGCGTTGCGGGAACGGCTGTTGGCGGAACAGCGAGTGACCGCCGACATCGCGCACGAACTGCGGACACCCGTGACCGGCTTGGTCACGGCCGCGGAGTTGTTGCCGCCCGGCCGGCCCGCGGAGCTGGTGCGTGACCGCGTGCGGGTGTTGCGGGCGCTGGTCGAGGACATCCTCGAGGTTGCTCGCCTCGACACCGCAACAGAGCAGGCTGAGCTGTCCGAGATCTCCCTGGGGGACTTCGTCCGCCGACGGGTGGGCGGGGTCACGCCGTCGGCTTCGGTCTCGGTCGTCTCCGACACGACCGTGCGGACCGACCCTCGGCGGTTGGAGCGGGTGCTCGTGAACCTCCTTGTGAACGCGGCAAAGCACGGGGCGCCACCTGTGGAGGTCACCGTGGATGGGTCCACTGTGGTCGTCCGGGACCACGGGCCCGGGTTCTCCGACGAGCTGTTGAAGGAAGGTCCAAGCCGCTTCCGGACCGGCAGCAGCGACCGTGGCGGCGGTCACGGTCTCGGTCTGACCATCGCCGTCGCTCAGGTTCGTGTCCTGGGCGGCAAAGTCGAGTTCGCCAACGCCGAAGACACTGGCGCTCAGGTCACACTGTCACTGCCCGAGTAGCGTTCTCCAGCCAGGCGTACCAGGCTTGGGTTCCGGCGCCCAGGGTCGCGGAGAGCTGGAGGATTTCGGCCTTGGGGTTGACCTGGTGGACGTACTGGGTGAAATGTTCCACGGAGAAGTCCACATAGGGCAGTAGGTCGATCTTGTTGAGCAGCACCAGGTCGGCCGTGCGGAACATGTGCGGGTACTTCAGCGGCTTGTCCTCGCCCTCGGTGACCGACATGATCACCACGCGGTGCTTCTCGCCCAGGTCGAACAGGGCCGGGCAGACCAGGTTGCCGACGTTCTCGATGAACACGACGGAGTGTTCCAGCGGGGCAAGGGTTTCCAGGGCGGTGGCGAGCATCTTGGCGTCCAGGTGACAGCCCGAGCCGGTGTTGATCTGGATGACCGGGCAGCCGGTGGCCTTGATCCGGTCGGCGTCGAACGCGGTCTCTTGGTCGCCCTCGATCACCGCGGTGGCCATCGGGAGATCGCGGATCGTGCGCTCCAGCAAGGTGGTCTTGCCGGACCCCGGCGAGCTCATCAGGTTGAGCGCCACGATCTTCCGCTCGGCCAGCCACGCCCGGTTCCCGGCGGCGAGGGTGTCGTTGTGCGCCAGGACCTTCTGTTCCAGCGAGATCTCATGCGTGTGGCCGTGGCCATGTTCATGAGTGTGTTCTGCTATTGGGGTGCATCCGCAGGTTGCGCACATCCGGAGATCACCTCCACCGACTTGATCCGCATGTCCCGGCCGGTCAGCACGTCCACCTCGGCGGCACCGCAGGTGGGGCACAGCACGATCGGGTCCGACGTCGTGAAGGTCTCGCCGCAGGATTGGCACTGGCACTGACCGTCAGGTTCGTTGACGATCAACTTCGCGCCCTGCAGCGGGGTGCTGTCGGTGACGAGGTCGAAGCAGAACCTGATCGACTCGACGACCACGCCGGAGAGCTTGCCGATCTCCAGTGTGACCTTGGTGACGCGGGTGTCGCCCAGCCGGTTGACGATCTCCTCGACAACCGACTGGGCGATGGACAGTTCGTGCATCAGCAGATCCGGGGGAGGGGGTCGCCGACCAGCATGTCGCAGATCCGCGTCCCGCCGAAGGTGGTGTTCAGCAGGACCAGACCGGGTGGGTCCGCCTTGATCCGGCCGATCAACGCGGCCTGTTCGCCGAGCGGATGCTTTCGCATGGCGGCCAACGCGGTCTCCGCCTCGGCACCGTCCACAAAGACCACGATCCGGCCCTCACAGGCCACGTACAACGGGTCGATGCCGAGCAACTCGGACGCGCCCCGGACCTCGGTGCACACCGGCACGGCATCCTCGTCGACCACCACCGCGACCGAAGCGGCTTTGGCCACCTCGTTGAGGATCGTGGCCACACCACCACGGGTGGCATCCCGCATCGCCCGCACGCCAGTGGTGACGGTGAGCAGAGACTCCACAAGGGAGTGAACGGGAGCGGTGTCCGACTCGAGATCCGCCTCGATGTCCAGCTCACCCCGAGCCAGCATCACCGTGACGCCGTGTTCACCGATAGGCCCAGAGACAAGCACCGCATCACCAGGCTGCACGGTGGCGACGCCGAGCTGACCTGGGTAGGAAACCACGCCGACACCCGCGGTGTTGATGTAGCAGCCATCCGCTTTGCCGCGCTGCACGACCTTCGTGTCACCAGTCACGATCGACACACCGGCGGCGGCCGCAGCGTCCTTCATGGACCGAACGATCCGCGTGAGATCCGCGACCGGGAACCCTTCCTCCAGAATGAACCCGGCCGTCAGGTACAGCGGCTTCGCGCCCGAGACGGCGAGATCGTTGACGGTCCCGTTGACAGCGAGGTCGCCGATGTTCCCACCAGGGAAGAACAATGGTGAGACCACAAAGGAGTCCGTGGTCAGTGCGAGCCGGGCGCCGTTGACGGTCAGTGAGGCCGCGTCCTCCAACCGGTCCAGTTCGGGGTTGCTGAAGGCGTCCAGGAAGATCGCCTCGATCAGGGTCTGCGTGGCCTTGCCGCCGGACCCGTGCGCGAGGGTGATCCGTTCCTCCTTGACCCTGGGGCGGCGTTTGCGGGCGCGTTCGATCCGGTCAAGGACGTCCTGCTCCCGGGTGGACAGTGTCATGAGATGCTCGCTTCCCGGACCCGCGTGCGGGTGAACCGGCCGAAGTTGTAGTACGCGGCACAGGCGCCCTCGGGCGAGACCATGCACGTGCCGATCGGCGTCTCCGGGGTGCACGCGGTGCCGAACACCTTGCACTCCCACGGTTTCAGTACGCCCTTGAGCACCTCACCGCACTGGCAGGCCTTCGGGTCGGCGACCCGCACGCCGGGCACGTTGAACTTCAGCTCCGCGTCGAACTGGGCGTACTTGGAACGCACCTGCAACGCGGAGTGCGAGATGAACCCGAGGCCGCGCCACTCGAAGTACGGCCGCAGCTCCATCGTCTCCGCGATCGCCCGCAGCGCCACCATGTTGCCGTCCCACGGGACCACCCGCGAGTACTGGTTCTCCACCTCGGAGCGGCCCTCGTTCAGCTGCAGCATCAGCATGTAGATCGACTGCAGGATGTCCAGCGGCTCGAACCCGGCCACCACAATGGGTTTCCCGTAGTCGTGCGCGATGAACTCGTACGGCCGGCAACCGATCACGGTGGAGACGTGCCCAGGGCCGATGAACCCGTCCAGCCGCAGGTCCGGCGAGTCCAGGATGGCCTTGATCGCCGGGATGATGGTGATGTGGTTGCAGAACACCGAGAAGTTCTCGATGCCCTCCTTGGCCGCGCGCAGCACCGTCATCGCCGTTGAGGGAGCGGTGGTCTCGAACCCGATGGCCATGAACACCACGTGCTGGTCCGGGTTCTGCCGGGCGATCTTCAGCGAGTCCAGCGGGGAGTACACCATCCGGATGTTGGTGCCCTCGGCGTTGGAGTCGAAGAAGTTCCCGTCGCTGCCGGGGACCCGCATCATGTCGCCGAACGACGTCATCAGCACGCCGGGCCGGCGCGCGATGTGGATGGCGTCGTCGATCCGGCCCATCGGGATCACGCACACCGGGCAGCCCGGGCCGTGCACCAGGGTGATGTTCTCCGGGAGGTAGTCCTCCAGGCCGTGCTTGTAGATCGTGTGCGTGTGGCCGCCGCAGACCTCCATGAACTTGTACTCGCGGCCCGGCTCGCACAGCGCGGTGATCTTGGCCGACAGCGCGCGGGCCATGTCGGCGTTGCGGAACTCGTCGACGAAACGCATCCAGGGCCTCCCTAAAGGATCTGCGACTCGCGCAGCGCGGCTATCTCGTCCTCGTACGCCTTGCCGATGCCCTCCAGGAACTCCATCGCCGCCTTCGCCTCCGCCTCGTCTATCTTGGACAGTGCGAAGCCGACGTGGATCAGGATCCAGTCACCGGGCTTGATGCCCTCGCCGGCGAGCAGGCCGATGTTGATCGCCCGCTTCACCCCACTCACGTCCACCCTGGCCAGATCGGGCCGATCCGCCAGGATCTCGATCACTTCTCCGGGGATGCCGAGGCACATTTCAACTCCTCCCGCTGCTCGCTGATCAGGGACAGCACCGCGTCGACCGCCGGGCCGACCGCGTCGGCGACCGCCGGGCTCAGGCCGATGTGCTCGTCCAGGCAGGACGGCTGGCAGCCGACCAGCACGACGCGTCCGGGTTGCCCGCCAAGCAGGCCGACCAGGCCCAGCACCACATCCGGTTGCATGCCATGGCCGTCCAGCAGGCCCGCGTCCGGCGGGCCGTTGGTGTCCAGCTCGATCACCGCCACCGTGCCGGGCGGGTCCTGCATGGCCACCGCGTCGACCATGATCGTCAGGTCGTAGTCGGCGTTGGCCAGGTCGTGGGCCAGGTGCATGCCGCGGAT
>CBIMJO010000338.1:0-8339 GCA_966244135.1 uncultured Actinocrispum sp.
GGTGCCGGCCACGATGAAGCCGACCTCTTCACCGGGATGCTGGTGCCAGCCGGACTGCACGCCGGCCGGGATCTCGGTGAGCACCTGCACGATCTCGCGGCCGGGGATCGAGGACGCGGCGCGCTGCAGTTCGGTGCGCTTGAGTGTCCCGGCGAGGTCATCGCGGGAGCCGGGGCTGGTCATGGCGTCGGCGCGGTGTCGCGCAGGAAGGCGAGCAGCTCGCGGTTGACTTCTTCGGCATGGGTGACGCCCATGACGTGCGGGCCACCGTCGATCTCGGCGTACCGCGCCGCGGGCAGCGCGGCGTGCAGGCGACGACCCTGACCGTTGATCGGCAGGATCCGGTCGGCGGTGCCGTGCAGGATCAGCGTCGGGATGTCGATCTTGGTGATGTCGTCGCTGAAGTCCGCCAGCCAGCCGGGCGGGCACGCCCAGGTCGCCCACGGTGAGGCATCGGCACCGGCGTTCCAGATGGCGCGAACGGTCTGTTCGCTCACCCGTTTGCCGAGGTAGTCGTCGAGGTTGAGCAGGTTCTCGACCAGCCCGGTCAGCCAGGCGAACCGGTCGTCCAGGATCGCCTGCTGCACGCCCGCCACCCCGGCCTGGTCGACGCCCTCGGGGTTTTCGTCGGACTTGGCAAACGACGGCGCCAGGGTCTCGATGAAGACGCAGCTCTTCAGCCGTCCCGTGCCGTGGGTGCCGATGTAGCGGGCCAGCTCGCCGGTCCCCAGCGAGAAGCCGATCAGCGTCACCTCGCGTAGGTCGAGCTCGGTCAGCAGTTGGTGAAGATCATCGGCCAGGGCGTCGAAGTCATAGCCCTCGGTTGGCCGGCTCGACCGGCCGAACCCGCGGCGGTCGTAGGCAATAACGCGGTGCCCCCCTTCCAGGAGGGGGTGAACCTGCGGTTCCCAGGACCGGCTGTCCAGCGGCCAGCCGGCCAGCAAGACGACCGGGTCGCCGCTTCCGTGGTCCTCGTAGTACAGCTCGATCGGGGTGGAATTTTCCTGGCCGACGGTCATGGTGCCCATGGCGCCCTCCCGGGAAGCTCGCTGTCAGGAGCAGCCTGTCAGCGGGGCGCGGCCACGCCCAAGACCCCCTGACCCGACAGCACGGTCGGGCTCACCCGCGAGTGGGCTACGGCTAGCCCTACCGTGCTGGTCGGGCTGCCGTGACCTGGCCGGCCCGGCGAGATTTCCGGCTAGCCCTACCTTGCCAAGCCAGCCGGGCTGGAAAGATGTTGCCATGCCCCGGTCGGTTCTCGTCGTCGACGATGACTCGTCCTTTCGTGAGCTTGCGATCGGGCTCCTGCGCTCCTGGGGCCACGATGTCGTCGGGGAAGCCGGCAGCATCGCGGAGGCAGTGGAGCGGGTTACCGAGCTCCGTCCCGATACCGTGCTGATCGACATCGGGCTACCGGACGGCGACGGTTTCCAGTTGATCGCGCGCATGCGGCTGATGTCGTGGCAGCCCCGTGTGCTGCTGATTTCATCCGATTCCAGCGCGGCCACCGATTCCGAGGCCCGGCAGGCGGGTGCTGTCGGCTTCGTCCCGAAGACGGACATGGCCGGATCGCAGTTCCGCCGGATGCTCGATGGGTGAGCTGGACCGCGCCGTGCGCGTGGTCGTCGGCGAGGACGACGTCCTGATGCGTGAGGGAATCGTGCGCCTGCTGGCGGAGGCCGGGCTTGAGGTCCTGGCCCAGGCCGGGGACGCCGAAGACCTGCTCGGCAAGGTGCTGGCCTACAGTCCGGACGTCGTCATCGTGGATGTCCAGATGCCGCCCCACCGAGGCGATGACGGGCTGGTCGCGGCCATGGAGCTGCGACGCCGCCAGCCCGCGCTCGGGGTTCTGGTCCTCTCGCAGTTCAACGAGGAGTCCTATGCCCTGGACCTCATCGGGGACCGGCCCGAAGGGGTGGGCTACCTGCTCAAGGAGCGGGTCGGGGATGTCGAGACATTCGTCAGCGCGATCCGGCGGGTCGCGTCCGGGGGGACCGCCCTGGACGCCGCGGTCGTGCGCCGCATGCTGGGCCGCGATCGCCGGGACGACCCGCTGCGTCAGCTCACGGTCCGCGAGCGGGCCGTGCTCGCCGTGATGGCCGAAGGCAAGTCGAATGCGGGCGTCGCCGCGACGCTCGCCATCAGCGAGGCGGCCGTGGAAAAGCACGTGACCGCCATCTTCCGCAAGCTCGACATCGGCGCCGAAAGCACCGGACATCGCCGGGTCCTCGCCGTACTGGCCTACGTGCGGAACGCCGGGCCACGCTTGTAGGCCCGCGCTGAGGATCGGCCGACTGGCGGCGGCGCTCCGCGCCGCTGTCTCGCTCGCGAAGCGATCATCATGGCGCACAGCTAATGGGGCATTCCCGGCGTGGACGGGGGCGGTTCGCCAACCGGCACCGTAGCCTCCACCGTTGTCCCCATTCCCGCTGGGCTGGTGATGCGAAGCGCGCCGCCGCGTGCCTCGACCCGGTCGAAGAGCCCGGTCAGACCAGAGCCCATGCCGGCCTGAGCTCCGCCGACCCCGTCGTCACCCACCTCGATGCGCACCGCGCCGTCGCTGAGGCTGGCGCGAACCCAGGTCCGGCTGGCGCGGGCGTGCTTGACGACGTTGGTCAGCGCCTCGGCGACAACAAAATAGGCGGTGGTCTCGATCTCCGCGGGCAGCCGGGGCATGTCGACAATAGCGTCGACCGGCAGCGGCAGGTCAGCCAGCAACGACTCCACTCCGCCGCGCAAGCCCTTGCGGGTCAGCCCCGCCGGGAGAATCCCGCTGACGAGCTCACGCAGTTCATCAGTAGCGCGCTGAGCGTGCTTGAGTGCTTCCTCGACACGGTCGATGCCGGCCTGCACATCGCGATCGGCGAATGACTGCCGGGCCAGCTTCAAGGTGATGACCGTCTGGACCAGACGCTGCTGCGCACCGTCATGAACGTCACGCTGCAGCCGCCGCCGCGTCTCGTCGGCCGTCGACAGGACCCGGGCGCGCGAGGCGATCAGCTGCGCGCGGCTCGCCGCGTTGCTCACCGCGGTGCCGGCCAGGTTGGCGAACTGCTGAAGACGATCCTCGACCCCGCGCACCAGCGGCCCGTCGGCCGAGGTGGCGGTGAGCATTCCCCACACGCGGCTCTCCAGCGCGATCGGTGCGGCGACCGCGGCGGTCAGGCCGAACTCCCGAGCAAGGGCGGCGTCGGGTTCGACGCCGTAGTCGTCCACGCGCTCCGGTCGCCCCGTCCGCCGGACGCGGTCGGGCAACGTGCCGGACGCGTAGGCGATGCGCGTCCCGGGCGGCGCAGGACCGCCGCTGCGGCTTACCACCACCAGCGCCGCGTCCTCCTCGAAGCGGACGAGTGTCATCGGCTGGCCGCCGAGAAGCTGCTGAGCCTCGGCAGCCACCGCCGCGAAGATCGCGTCGGGCGGTCCGCCGCGGGCCACCTGTTCGGCGACGCGCAGCAGCGCCGCCTGCTCGTCAGCCAGCGCCTGGACGTCGGCACGCGCCTGGGAACTGGCAATCGCCGTGCCGGCCAGCTCGGCGAAACGCGAAAGTTGTTCTTCGATCCGAGGCGGCAAGGCCCCTCTCCCGGCTGCCACCAGAGCGCCCCACAGCCGGTCCTCGGCCAGGACCGGCGCCGCAGCGCTCGACGAATACCCCTGGCTCGCCGCCAGCCGCGGCCACGCGCCCGACATGGCCTTCAGCTGGTCGGTGCGGGCCGGCCGCCGGGTCCGCCAGACGCGCTGGGTGGCGCCGTCACCGTCGCCCGAGGCACGCATCCCTACTGTCACGCCGTCCGGCGGATCGTGGATCGCCACCACCTCGGTCGCCCCGTCAGGCTCAAAGCGCAACAACGTGGTGAAGGCGACGCCGACCAGGCGCGAAGCCTCGGTGACCACCGCCTCGAGCACCTCATCCGGCGGGGCGTCGTGCACCGCGAGCTCGGCCACCCGCCGCAGCGCGGCCTGCTCGGCGGCGAGCCGCTCAAGCTCCTCGCGGCTCTGCTCGTTGGCGATCGCGATGGCCAGCAGTTCGGTGAACGCTGCCAGCTGGTCCTCTGTCCCGGGCGGGAGCTCCTGGTCGCTCGCCGAACCGACGGCGGTAAGACCCCACACGGTTCCATCGACGATGACCGGCGCACCGACTGACGATCGCCAGCCCCAGCCGCGGATCATCTCGGCCAGCGGACCCGACGAGCCCGTGTAACTCGTGATCCGGCTCGGACGCTTACCGTCCCAGATCAGCCGGGCCAGGGTGCCAGAGCCGAACGGGTGCCGGACCCCGATGCCCTGGTACCCGTCGGACTCGTTCCAGCGCCCGATCATGGTCACCGTCTCGTCGTCGTGCAACCGCACCAGGGCCGCGTCGGTCGCGGATATCAGCAGGCCCACCTCGGTCACCAGTGCCTCGAAGACCTCAGCACGAGCGGCCCCCCGCGCCACCAGTGTCGCCACTCGCCGCAAGGCCACATGCTCGGCAGCCGAACGCCGAAGATCGCCGGCATTCTTCGTGGAGGGTTCCATGGGCTCATCCGGGGGTGCCGGGCCTAGCGCCCACTTCGGTCACTCCAGCGACAGTACCGATTGACAGGCCGGGCGACCAGATAGAAGCTCCCAGCGACATGGGCCAGGAGCAGTGCTTCGGGATCAACGCATCCAACAACCGACGCGGCATGATCTTCGCGGGCGGTGTCCCGCTGCGACACGGCGGAAACGAGCTGGCCAGGTTCCTGCGTGACGAACTCGCACTGGAACTCAGCGCCGACAAGACGCTCATCACCCACGCGGCACGGTTCCTCGGCTACGAGATCATCGTCCAGCACTCCAACAGCAAGCTCACTGACGGTCGCAGGTCGGCCAACGGAGCTGTGGGCAGGTGCCGTTGCACGTACACCGTCGCACCGGTGCGCAGGATCCAGACGGTGCGCACCACCCCTGCCAGTTCCGGCACCGGCGGACGCTCCACGTTAGACTCCATCGCCCCATCCTCGCAGGTCCGCGTCGGCGCCGGGCTTGTCAGGACGGACGGATCTCCTCACTGGTGAACAGGCCGCGCGCGTTCCGCTGGACGGCCAGCTCCCACTTCTTCTCGATGCCCTTCTCGCCTGTCTTGAGGTCGTAGACGTGCGCCGTGTAGTAGTGTTTCCCGTCCGGCATGATCCCCTCCAGCACGAGATCCGGCACCCTCTTGTTCTCGCCCGTTCCAGGGCCGTTGAGGGTGAACGAAGCCGAGGTGCGGAGCCGGTACGCGCCCGCGTACTTCCCGAGGATGTCCGCTTGATGTTCGTTGATCATGCGCTTGAAGATCGCATCCATCTCGTTGCCGGCCTCTCTCTTCTGCACGATGTTGTAGCGCTTCCACGCCGCTGATTCCTCGGCACGCAGCCGGTTGAGTTCGGCTCGGCTGCCATGACCGGCCTGGACGCGGGCGGCCTCTTCCCGGCGGTGCTGGGTGACGGCATCGGCAAGGTTTTCCGCGTCTCGCACGGACTTCGCCCGCTGGCCCGTGTAGCGCCGGCCCGGATCCTCCGGCCGGGCGAGGAACTCCCTTTTCGCCTCGTCCGCCGCCTGCTGGAGGGCCGGCCGGATCGCCTGGCGGACTTCCTCAGCCTTTCTTATCCGCGGGATGTCCCGTGGTCGCCGTGGCAGTGCGTCATCGGGAAGCTTGCCAGCACCACCACCGGCCACCGTGCTGCCCGCCGGGCCGCGCTGTGCGGCAGCCGGCCGCTTGGTGGCTTGCTGAACCGGCTTGTCACCGCCGGGAGCACGCGGCGTGGGTCCAGCCGTCCCACCGCCCTGCGCGAAGCGGCCCGCGATGCCGTTGATGGAGTTCTTCAGCGCTGTGAGCATCTGCTGCGAGTCGCCGATGCCCTGGATCGCGTGCTGGTACAGCGCGAGGGCTTCGTAGAACTCGGGCTGCCCGCTCCCCTCCGCCGCGTGTCCGGTGAGCATGTGCGCTTCTTCGAGCGCGTTGAGTGCGTGAGCCAGCTCCGCCAAGGGCAAGCCGTCAGCTGTGCCGCGTAGCGAGGCGGCGACGTCTTTCATCGACCCCGTGCCTCCCGCAGAGCCCTGCGACGCCGCGGGGCGCGAACGGCCCTCGCTGCTCGCCGGTTTCGCAGCCGGTCGCGGCCCGTCGGAGCCCTTTGCGGGGTTTTGCCCACCAGAGGCTTTGGGTGACGCTGCACCAGGCTTGCGGGGCACTTGTGGTTCCGGCGCCGTCCGTGGGTTCGCGGTCTCTCGTCGTGGTGCCGTTCGGGGGAACTTCGGGTTTTCCGGGTCAGGCAGGGAGGCGGGCGAGCCCGGGTCGTCGAAGGTCCTGTCCGGTTCCGGGGTCCCCGGTTCACCGGGCCGGGGCAGCGGCCGAGGGCCGGCCGGGACGCGGGGCGTGCCGGGCAGTTGCGGCCCGGCCGGGCTCCAGGGTGTCCGGCCGGGCTGGCCGTCGGGTGCCGGCTGCCCCTGCGGGCCGCCGGGGTACCCCACCGGCCGGATGGGCCTGGGCAGCGGCCGCGGACCGGGTGGCGAGCCCGGTGTGTCGGCGGGTAGTTCCGGCTGCCGTGGGTGCCACGGCGTTCTCCGCCCCTTGTCAGGTGCTGGTGGTCTTTGCGGGTCGTCGGGGCTGGGGTCGACGGGCAACCCTGGCAGGTCAGGTGTTCGAGGGAAGATCCGCGGCGACTCTGGCGACGGCGGTGGTTCCGGCATCCCAGGTGGTTTCGGTTTGCCCGGCGGCTCCGGCACACGCGGTGAATCCGGCCCGCGCGGCGACGAGGTTCCGGGCTGAGGTTTCGGCGTGACAGGCTGGACCGGACCCACTGGTTCAGGCTCTGGTGGCTCCGCAGGTCCTGGTTTCCCCTGGCCCGTGCCCGCGTCGCCGCTCGACTGGCCGCCGTCAGGTCGGGGTTCCGGCGCGGGCGCGGGAGCCGGAATGCCGATGGGCAGTAGTACAGGCGGTGGATCCTTCAGTTCTGGGACCTCTGTGTTGCCACCGGGTGAGAAGGCATTGATCTCCGGCCCACGCGGAGCTTCCGTCGTGCGCACGATCTCCGGCCCTCGCGGCCCCTCCGGAGTCCGGAGAATTTCTGGGCCAAGCGGAGCTCTCGGTGTCCCTAGGATCTCCGGCCCAGGCGACTGTCCCGGCCTGGGGGTGATACCGGGGAAGGTGAACGGTGGTGGAGCGATCGCGAAACCGGCCCCTGTGCCACCGGCGAGCACAGATGGGCCGTTCGTTCCCGCCGACGGCGTCGAATCATCAGGTGGCACGGTGTTCAGCCAGGCCAGCGATCCCTGCGGGAAAGCAGAACCCGGGGCCGGCGTGCCACCCTGCGGACGCGGCGGCGCGCCGCCCCGCTGACTGTTGGCATATGCCGCACGACCAGGAGCCGTAGCCTGCAAGGCCTGCAACTGCCGATCACGCTCAGCGATCTGCCGCTCAGTCAAAGCCTGCCGCTCAGCCAGCCCCTCAGCGGCTCGCAGCCGGTTCTGGGCCTCTCGTTGTTTGCGGTCCTCCAGCGGGATGTCGTGCACGGCGGACTCCCCGGTCCGGCCGTTGGTGACACGGATCTTGTCGTTCCCAACCGGTTCCACGATCTCCGCGGTCCGGCCGCCGACCGTCCGCCCGCTGATCGCGTCGTTGTAGTCGACCTGGCCCTGGGCGATCCGCGTCCGCTGGTTACGCTCGGCGAACTGCCGCTCGGTGAGTGACTGGCGCTCGGCCGGCCCCTCCGCGGCGTTCAACCGGGACCTGGCATCCCGCTGCCCGCGGGCAGCCTCGTCAGCCACACGCTGCGCCAGGCTGGGCTTCTTGGCCCCTGCCCCCGGCCGCAATTCGCCCGGACGCAACCCACCCGACGGCTGGGCAACCGAATCGGGCTTCACGGCCGCCACCACCGGCTTCCCGACAGGACCAGGTTTCCGCGCCACCGAACCCGGCCGCAACTCACCAGACCGAAACTCAGACACCTTCTTCGGAGCCGCAACCGGCGCAGGCTTCGGCGCCACAGCAGGCTTCTTCGGAGCAGCACCGGGACGCAGCTCACCGGACCGGAACTCGGACGCCTTCTTCCGCGTAGCAACCGGCGCAGGCTTCGCCGCCGGTGCCGGAGCTGGTTTTGGTGCTGGAGCTGGCTTCGGCGCGGGTGCCGGAGCAGGCTTCTTCGGAGCCGCACCCGGCCGCAGCTCACCAGGACGGAAATCCTTCGCCGACGGCTTCGCGGCTGGAGCCGCCTTCTTGGGCGCCGCGTCTTGCCGCAGCTTGACCGGCTCCTTCTTGGCTGGTTCCTTCTTGGCCGGTGGTGCCACGGCTGCCGGTTTCGCGGGCGCGGCGGGCTTCTTGGGCGCTGTGCTCGGGCGCA
>CBIMJO010000339.1:0-8334 GCA_966244135.1 uncultured Actinocrispum sp.
GATGTCCCCTCCAGCCCGAACATAGAGCGACCGCGCGCACCTCGCAGAGTGACGTTCCAAAAGAATCGCGAGCGTTTCTTTCGATATCTCCGAACGTATCGAAAGACGCACTCAGCCGTTCAGATAACGCCGTCCGAGCCGCGCGCACTCCTCGCGCAGTTCCTCCGGTTCCAAAACGGTGAAATCGGAATCAAACGACCCCAGCCACCATGCGAGTGTCCGTACGGAATCACCGCCACACGTCAGTACGCAGGTCTGATCGGTCTCGGCGGTGACGCTGCCGGTGTGCGGCCGGACCCGAGGCGCGATGCGGGCGGCCGGGGCGTGCATCCGCACCCGTGCCCACACCTCGGTCAGCCGCCCGGCGACACCCTTCGCCACCAGCTCGGCGGCTGCGCCTTCGGGCAGGTCGCGGGCCTCGAACCGGGGTCCCGCCGGGGTCTTGGGCGTGAGCCGGTCCACCCGGAAGGTCCGCCAGTCCTCGCGGTCCAGATCCCAGGCCACGAGGTACCACCGGCCGTCCATCGCCACCAGCCGGTGCGGTTCCACCTCCCGGCGCAGGTCAGCGCCGTTGTGCGTGCGGTAGTCCAGCCGCAGTCGTTCCTGCCTGCTGCACGCGTCGGCCAGCGTGACCAGCACAGACGCATCCACGGTCGTACGAGGGAAGGACGCGTTCTCGGTGGCCTGCCGCAGCGAGTCCATCCGGTGGTGCAGCCGGGACGGCAGCACCTGGCGCAGCTTGGTCAACGCCCGCAGCGCGGCCTCGCCGATCCCCGCCACCGAGCCGGTGGCGCCCAACTGCAGGCCCAGGGCGGTGGCGACGGCCTCGTCGTCATCCAGCAGCAACGGCGGCAACGACTGGCCCGCGCCGAGCCGGTATCCGCCGGTCGTGCCGCGGTCGGCGTTGACCGGATAGCCCAGGTCACGCAGCCGGTCGACGTCCCGGCGGACCGTCCGGGGCGCCACTCCGAGCGTTTCGGACAATTCCGGCCCCGTCCACTCGGGCCGCGACTGCAGCAAGGCCAGCAATCGCAGCAGCCGCGCCGACGTGTTCTGCATTTTCGTCACTCTGCCGGGGTATCCATTCTCATGCCGGGCCAAAGCGGCCCGTAGTTGTCCTGTATCGGCGTTACGGTCGCACGTGAGTACGTCACAAAGTGAGGAGATCCGCAATGAGTACCGACGGCCGCCCCGCGAAGGGCGCCACTTCGGCGAAACTCGGGCTGGTCCTCGCGGTGTGCTGTGCCGGGCAGTTCATGGTCGTGCTGGACGCTTCGGTGGTCAACGTCGCGCTGCCGTCCATCAAGAACGCCCTGAACTTCGAACCCGGTGCGCTGCAGTGGGTGATCAACGCCTACACCATCGTCTTCGCCGGTTTCCTGCTGCTCGGCGGCAGGCTGGCCGACCTGTTCGGGCGCCGCAAGGTGTTCCTGGGCGGGCTGGCCGTGTTCACACTGTCCAGTTTGGCCGGTGGGCTGGCCTACGACCCGACCACCCTGCTGATCGCGCGAGGGGTGCAGGGGCTGGGGGCCGCGATCATGGCCCCGGCCACGCTGACCGTGCTGGGCACGACATTCACCGAATCGGGTCAACGCGCCAAGGCGATCGGCACCTGGGGCGCGGTGGCCGCCGGAGGTGGCGCCGTGGGCGCGCTGATCGGCGGGGTGATCACCGAATGGCTGTCCTGGCGCTGGATCCTGCTGGTGAACGTGCCGATCGGTGTGATCCTCTGCGCCGGGGTGCTGTACGCGGTCAGCGAGTCGCACAAGGACGACGCCGAGCGCCGGCTGGACGTCCTCGGCTCGCTGTCGGTGACGCTGGGCCTGATCGGCGTGGTGTTCGCCGTGGTCCAGTCGCAGAAGGATGGCTGGGGTGACCCGCTGATCCTGGTGTCGCTGTTCGCGGGTGTTGCCTTGCTGGCCTTTTTCTTCTTCAACGAGGCCAAACTGGCCAGGCAGCCGGTGGTGCCGTTGAGCATCTTCCGCAGCCGCTCGGTGTCCGCGGCCAACGCGGTCGCCTTCACCAGCACAGCCGCATTGTGGGGCACGTTCTACCTGTTCACCCTGCTGCTGCAGCTGGTGCTGGGTTACAGTCCACTTCAGACCGGACTGGCGTACCTTCCGTTGTCGCTCGGCATTCTCGTCGCGGCACGGGGGATCGCGCCGCTGGTGCCCAAGACCGGGCCGCGGCCGGTCCTGGTGGCCGGGCTGGTGCTGAGCGCGATCGGGCTGGCCTGGCTGTCGTTCGCCGGTGCGGACGCGGGGTTCTGGGCAGACCTGTTCGGGCCGTCGCTGGTGCTGGGTGTGGGGCAGGGGTTCGTGTCCGCGTCGGTCACCATCGCGGGCACCGCGGACGTGTCCTACCGCGAGCAGGGCCTGGTCTCGGGGCTGTTGAACACCAACCGTCAGGTCGGTGGCGCGGTGGGCCTGGCGATCCTGGCCGCCATCGCCACCGGCGTGATCGGCACGCAGACCTCGCCGGACGCGCTGGCCGCCGGCTATGACCGCGCTTTGCTGATCTCGGCGGTGTTCCCGCTGATCGGCCTGATCGCCGCGGTCATGGTTCCCCGTGTCCGCAAGGAAGAGTCCCGGGAGAAGGCCGGCGCCCGGAGCTGACCACCGGACCTGGACTGAGCATGGACGGGGCGGGTCCACCGTAAGGACATGCGTACAGGGATACCGCCGGTCCGCAAGACGGTCGAAGTGCCCGCCCCGCCACGGCGGGCCTTCGCCGTGTTCACCGAGCACCCCGCCGAGTGGTGGCCACCGGGCCACAAGCTCACCGCACAACGGGAAGCCCTTGTCTTCGAACCGTTTCCCGGTGGCCGTTGGTACGAAAGCGATACCGCCGGCGGGCAGCGCGACTGGGGCCGGGTGCTGGACTGGGCACCGCCCCGGCGGATCCGGCTGTCCTGGCTGATCGACGGCGACTTCCAGCCGATCACCGACGACGAGCGCGCCAGCCGCGTCGAGGTCACGTTCGCCGAGTCGCGGCCCGGCCACACCACGGTCGAGCTCGCGCACGTCGAACTGGACCGGCACGGCCCGGACGCGCCCAGGATCCGCGCGGCCATCGACGGCCCGAGCCCGGGCGAGACGCTCGCCCGGTTCGCCGCCGCGGTGGCCGGGCGGGAAGGGAGCAGCGATGCCCGGCAGTGAAGCCACATTCCCCTGGCGGCGGGGCTGTCCGTTCGAACCGCCGCAGGAGTACCAACAGCGCCGCGACCACCCGATCAGCAAGGCGAGGCTGTCCGCGGGCGGCGAGGCGTGGATCCTCACCGACTACGAGCAGATCCGCACCGCCCTGGCCGACCCGGCGTTGAGCAACGACCGGCAGGATCCCGGGTTCCCGTCGCCCATCCCGGTTCCGCCGGAGTTCCAGACCAATGCGTCGCTGCTGGGCATGGACGCCCCGCGGCACACCGAGTACCGCAAGAAGGTCGCGGCCGAGTTCACCACCCGGCGGGTGGCCAAGATGCGGCCGCGGATCCAGGAGATCGTGGACAAGCAGCTGGCCGACTTCGTCCACAGTGGACCACCGGGGGACCTGCTGGCCGGGTTCGCGCTGCCGGTCACCCTCGCGGTGATCTGTGAGCTGCTCGGCATTCCCCAGCGGGACCACACGTTCCTGCACACCCGCACGCGAACCATGTTCGGCGGGCACAGCAGTGCGGACGAGCGCAAGGCCGCCCAGAACGAGCTGGACGCGTACTTCCGGGAGTTCGTCGACGGCAAGGCCGGGCACCCGGGCGACGACCTGATCAGCCGCCTGGTCACCAAGTACCCGCAGGCCGGGGAACGCGAACAGTTCGTGCACCTGACCCGCCTGCTGCTCAACGGCGGCCACGAGAGCACCGCGAGCATGATCACCCTCGGCACCCTGGCCCTGCTGGAGCACCCGGACCAGCTCAAACTGCTGCGGGAGGACCCCGAGCTGACCGAACAAGCAGTGGAGGAAATGCTGCGGCTGCTGTCCATCACCGAGCTGACCACCGCGCGAGTGGCCAAAGAGGACCTTGAGATCGGCGGAGTGGCCGTCAAGGCGGGCGACGGCGTGTTCCCGTCCACATTGGCCGCCAACCACGACCCGAAGGTGTTCGAGCACCCGGAACGCCTCGACATCAGCCGCGAGGCCCGCAAACACGTGGCATTCGGGCACGGCAGGCACATGTGCATCGGCGCCGACCTGTCCCGGCTGGAGCTTCAGATCGTGTTCGGCACTGTGCCGCAACGGTTGCCCGGCATGGCTTTGGCGGTGCCGTTCGAGGACATCCGCTATCGCGAGGGCGGCCTGGTGTACGGCGTCGAAGAACTGCCCCTGACCTGGTGAGGAGACCGACGTGACCGACCTGCTGACGTCGTCGCCGGACCTGCGCGAGCTGACCGCTCACGCCGCGGACCTGGCCGGTGACGCCGACGAATGCGGGCAGCTGGCCCCGGGCCTGATCGAACGGATCGCCGCGGCCGGCTTCCCGAGCCATTTCATCCTCAAGCGCTGGGGTGGCGCCGAAGGCAGCTTCACCCAGCTGACCGACGCGGTCTCGCGTCTCGGCGAGGGCTGTACCTCGGCCGGCTGGTGCGCGGCCATGTTCGCCTACACCGCGCGCTTCGCATCCCATCTTCCCCTTGAGGGACAACGGGAACTCTGGGACGCCGATCCGAACGTCCTGATGGTGCCCGGCCTGGTGCCCGCGGGGCAGGCGGAAGAGGCCGACGGCGGCCACAAGCTCACCGGACGCTGGAACTACGTCAGCGGCGTCGAGTTCGCCGACTGGGCACTGATCGCCGCGCCGACCTCGGCCGCGCCGCGCTTCTTCGCCGTGCCACACCAGGAGTTCACGTTCGAACGCACCTGGAACGCGGTCGGCATGCGCGCCACCGGCAGCCACTCGCTGCTGTGTTCGGGCGTGTTCGTGCCCGAACACCGATCGGTGTCGTTCCCGGACGTCATGGGCGGGATCAACCACGTCTCGACCGCCTACCAGCACAGCGTTTCACTGCCCGCGGTCGGCGGGGTGACCTGTCTGGCCCCGGCTCTGGGCGCCGCCCGGGGAGCGCTGGCCGCGTGCACCGCATTGGTCGCCGCCAAACGCAAAGGCGGCTCAGCCCGGGATGCGACCACTGTGGACATGGCGCTGGCCACCGCGGACGCGCAGATCGACGCCGCCGGGTTCCTGGTCGGCCGGGTGACCTCGGTGCTGGACAGCGGCCAAGCCGCCGAATTCGCCGGACGCAACGCGAGGGATGCGTCCTACGCGGCCAAGCTCCTGGTCAGCGCGATGGGCGAACTCATGCGCGCGGGCGGGACGGCGGCGCAGGACAAGAGCAGCCCGCTGCAGCGGTGCTGGCGGGACGTCACCATCGCCACCTCGCACGCCGCGCTCGGGTTCGAACGCGCCGCACAGGCATTCGCGAAAGACCTGCTCGCTTAGGAGGACACAATGGACATCGGAGTGGGCCTGCCCACGATGGTGGCCGGCCGCGGGTCCAAGCAGTTACTGGACTGGGCGGCTGAAGCGGAGAGCCATCACTTCAGCACGCTGGCCGTGCTCGACCGGCTCGTGTACGACGGCGACGAACCGTTGCTCACCCTGGCCGCTGCCGCCGCGGTGACCGACCGGATCAAGCTCGCCACCGCCGTGCTCATCGCACCCTGCCGGCGCAACACCGCGTTGGTGGCCAAGCAGGCCGCCACCTTGCAGCACCTGTCCGAGGGGCGGTTCGTGCTGGGCATGGCGGTCGGCGCGCGCGAGGACGACTACACCACCTCGCAGGCGTCCTTCCATGATCGTGGACGGCGCCTGGACGGTATGGTGACCGAGATCCGGCAGCTCTGGCAGGACGGGACGGTCGGCCCTGACCTGCAGGGAGACGTGCCACCGATCCTGATCGGCGGCCGCAGCGAGGCGGCCCTGCGGCGCGCGGCGACCCTCGGCGACGGCTGGATGGCCAGCGCCGGGCCCGTGCAGGCGTTCGCGCCACGCGCCGAGATGGTTCGGAAACTGTGGACCCGGCCCGGCCGGCCCCGGCTGGTCGTCCAGGCCTACTACGCGCTCGGCCCGGGCGCCCAGGCTGACGTGCGGGAACACCTCGGCGACTACTACAAGTTCTTCGGTCCCAGGGCGAGCATGATGGTCGACAGCGCGCTGACCACGCCCGAAGCCATCCACAGCGCGGTCCACGCCTATCAGGATGCCGGGTGTGACGAGCTGATCCTGGTTCCGTGCTCGGCCGACCCGCGCCAGGTCTCGCTGCTGCGGGACGTGGTGGGCTCATGACCCGGCGAGTCGCCGTCACCGGGATCGGGGTGACCGCCCCCGGTGGTATCGGCCGCAAGCAGTTCTGGCAGTTCGTCACCTCCGGCGCCACCGCGACCCGGCGGATCAGCCTGTTCGACCCGGCCGGGCACCGCTGCCAGGTGGCCGCCGAGTGCGACTTCGACCCGGCCGCGCACGGCCTGACCCCGCAGGAGATCCGGCGCACCGACCGGGTCGCGCAGCTGGCCAAGGTCTCGGCCCGGGAAGCCGTCGAGGACAGCGGTCTGGACATCGACCCCGCGAGAACCGGTGTGGCCATGGGCAGCGCGGTAGGCGGAACCATGACGCTGGAGTCGGAGTACGTCGTGCTCAGCAACGGCGGCTCCGAATGGGTGGTCGACCCGACCTACGCCTCGCCGCACCTCTACGACAACTTCCTGCCCAGCTCGATCGCCGCGGAAGTCGCGCTGACCACGGGCGCGCGCGGCCCGGCCACCGTCGTGTCCACCGGCTGCACCTCCGGCATCGACTCGATCGCCTACGCGGCCGACCTGATCCGGGACGGCTCGGCGGACGCGGTGATCACCGGCGGCAGCGACGCGCCGATCTCACCGATCACCGTGACCTGCTTCGACGTCATCAAGGCGCAGTCGGTGCGCAACGACGACCCGCCGACCGCGTGCCGCCCGTTCGACCGGACCCGGTCCGGCCTGATCCTCGGCGAGGGCTCGGCCGTGCTGGTGCTGGAGGACTTGGAAAAGGCCCGTCGCCGCGGTGCGCACATCTACGCCGAGATCGCCGGTGCCGCCTCCCGGTGCAACGCCTACCACATGACCGGCCTGCGCCCCGACGGCCGCGAGATGGCAGAGGCGATCACCACCGCACTGGCCGAGGCCCGGCTCGAACCGTCCGATGTGGACTACATCAACGCGCATGGGTCGGGCACCAAGCAGAACGACCGGCACGAGACGGCCGCGTTCAAGAACGCCTTGGGGGAGCGGGCCTATCAGGTGCCGGTGAGCGGGATCAAGGCGGCGGTGGGGCATTCGCTGGGCGCGATCGGCTCGATCGAGGTGGCCGCGTGCGCGCTGGCCATCGAGAACGGCCTCGTCCCGCCGACGGCCAACCTGCACGAGCCCGATCCCGAGCTGGACCTGGACTACGTGCCATTGACCGCCCGCGAATGCGCACCGCGCAACGTTCTCACGGTGGGCAGCGGGTTCGGCGGGTTCCAGAGTGCGATGGTGCTGGGGAGGATCTGATGATCGACACGGTAGTCACCGGAATCGGCGTCACCGCGCCCAATGGCGTCGGCGCTCAGGTGTACTGGGACGCGACCGTGCACGGGATGTCGGGTATCAAGCCGCTGTCGCGGTTCCGCACGGACGGCTACCCGGTGTCCCTCGCCGGCGAGGTGCCGCCGTTCGGCGCGGAGGAACGGATCCCGGGCAAGCTGTTGCCGCAGACCGACCGGGTGACCCGGATGGCGTTGGTGGCTTCGGAGCTGGCGTTCGCGGACGCTGGGGTGGACCCGGACGACCTGCCCGACTACGCGGCCGGGGTGGCCACCTCGTGCACGTCCGGCGGGCTGGAGTTCGGCCAGCGGGAGCTGGAGAAGCTGTGGGGCAAGGGCTGGGACCACGTCAGCGCGTACATGTCGTTCGCCTGGTACTACGCGGTGAACGCCGGGCAGATCTCGATCCGCAATGGACTGTGCGGGCCGGGCGGGGTCGTTGTGTCCGAACAGACCGGCGGACTGGACAGCCTCGCGTTCGCGCGGCGGCAGATCCGCAAGGGCACCGCGCTGATGGTGGCCGGAGGCATCGAGGGGACGCTGTGTCCGTACGGCGTGGCGATTCAGGTGTCCAGCAACGAGTTGAGCCCGTCCGCGGACCCGCACCGGGCGTATCAGCCGTTCTCCTCGAACGCCTGCGGGTATGTGCCAGGGGAGGGCGGGGCGCTGTTCATCATGGAGGACAGGCACTCCGCCGAGGCTCGCGGCGCCTCGGTGTACGGGACGGTCGCCGGGTGTGGTGCGGCCTTCGATCCCTCGCCAGGAGCGAGGGTCGGCATGATCC
>CBIMJO010000340.1:0-8319 GCA_966244135.1 uncultured Actinocrispum sp.
CGCGCACAACTACCTCGACAACATCATCGTCTATGCCGTTCTCCAATCTGACGGGAAGAAGGATCCGTCATGAACAACAGCAAACCCTCGAAGTGGGCTGGTATCTGGTACTTCGTGCTCACGATCGCGTCGGCCGGGCTGCTGGCCTGGGTGCCGTTCGTGCACGCGGCGGGGCGGCTGCGCCGAGGCTGGATCGCCGCGGTCGCGGCGCTCTACGCCGCCGGGGCGGTGACCGCGCTGGTCCTGATGTCGCTGCCGTCCCCGGACGCGCAGGGGCAGATCAGCGACGGCGACGCCGCCCTGGCCATCACCGGTGAACTACTGCTGCTCGCCCTGGTCATCATCGGCTGCGTTCAGCAGACGCGGTTGCGGCGCCAGGTCTACTTCGCCCGGGGCGCAACGGATCCCGCGCTCGCCGCGGCGCTGGTGGCACGTGCCCGCCGCCTCGCGGCGCGCAAACTGGTCGCCGAGGACCCGTCGATCGCGCGCGAACTGCGGATCGGGCGCCCGGATCTGCCACACACCTATGATGACGGCGGTCTGGTCGATCTCAACAGTGCCCCCGCCACAGCGATCGCAACGACGTGTGACGTGCCCCAGCAGACAGCCGACGAGATAGTCGCGGTTCGCACCCGGCGCGGCGGCTTCCTCACCGTGGACGACCTGTTCAGCATGGCCGACATCCCGATCGACGCCTGGGGCCGCATCCGTGACCACGGTTTCGTCATCCCGCCGGCCTGACGGGTGACATCGAGTCGTTCGGCGGTCTCGGCGGGTACCAAAGCCCCTGCGCCGGCCGGGGCTCACGGGTGAAGCTCGGGCCGAGAGCCAAGCTAGGGAGGTCCGAGTCATGAGCAAGACACCCAGCGAGGTGCGTGGTGTCGCACGCAAGCGGCTGGAGGAGCGCCGTGGTTTCGTCCCGCACGTGATCCTCTACCTGGTCATCAACGCGGGGCTGGTGTTCATCTGGGTGACGACCGGGCAGGACGAGTTCTTCTGGCCGGTGTTCCCGATCCTGTTCTGGGGCGCCGCGGTGGCGGTGCATGCCTGGAACGCCTTCTTCAGCCGGCCGATCACCGAGGAGGAGGTGGACCGGGAGGCACGCCGGCTCGGACAGCCGACCGACGGCACCGGCATGGACTGACCCGGGCGGCGTACCGACAGCGTCCGATGTGGACATTGCCGGGACTGCCCGCGCGCGGCACACTGACCCCACACGGGTTTCAAGGAGCGAGATGGCACTGAGCGTTTTCGCGGACAAGGCAGCGCCACCCGACGAGCAAGCCGTAGCGGCCGCGCTCGGACCGGCGTACCCGCACTGGACGGCATTGCGCGACGCGGTGGCGTTGCCCGGCGAATGGGGCTTCACCGGCAAGTCGACCGGCTGGGGACTGCGGCTCAAGAAGGACAACCGGATCATCCTCTACATGACACCGCGCGAGGGCCATTTCCTGGCGTCCCTGGTGCTCGGTGAGAAGGCGGTCCAGGCCGCGCATGACAGCGGCCTGCCCGAGGATGTCCTCAAGGTCGTCGACAGCGCGCGCAGGTACGCCGAAGGCCGTGGCGTTCGCTTCGAGGTGCGGACCCCGGACGACGTCGAGAACATCCGGCGCCTGGCGGCCGTCAAACTGGCGAACTGAACCCGGGGACTTCCGGCCGGTCGCACCGTGCCGATGTGCCCTGACTCGGCTGCCGTGCCGGGGCCACTGTCGGGGCATGCGCACGATGACAGTGAGTCCAGGCCGCAAGGAGCTGAAGCTGTTCCTGGTTCGCAACGGCACGCCGGTGGACCGGTTCGTGGCCGACAGCTGGGACGGCAGGTCGCCCGAGCCGCTGCGGCACGCCCTTGAGCGGTGGACACCCGTGGATGCCATGGCGGTGCGTTTCGCCCACGGTGGTGACCGGGACGCACCGGCCATTGTGGACGAAGAACTCCTGGCCGAGATCGCCAACCTGATCCCGGCCGCACCCGAACAACTCCCCCGGTCGCTGGCGGCTGCCGAGGTTCTGCTGTGCCTGCGACCGTCGGTGCCGGTCGTCGCCTGCTTCGACACGGCGTTCTACGTCTCGATCCCCGAGGCGTCGCGGGTCTGCGGCCTGCCGCACGATGGTCTGGCCTGCCAGTACGTGATGCGCAGGATCGGTCAACTGGTGCACAACGACGAGGTCAACACCAAGGCCCTGTGCGTGTTCATGGGAGACACCGTGTCGGTCACGGCGGTCCACGGGACCCGAAGCATCGACACAAGTGCGGAGTTCACCGCACGGGAGCACACGCTGGTCACCCAGTCAGGCAACGACATTCACGAGATGCTCGCGGCGCGGCGCCGGGGTGACCGGCACGCCGCGCGGGCTGTCGAGGTCTACGTTCACCACCTGCGGCGGGAGATCGCGGCTGTGGCGACCTCGCTGGAGCGGCTCGACATGGTGGTGTTCACCGGTTACGCGGCCGTCAGGCACCCGGAACTGGTCGCCGAGGTCGCCCACGGGCTGGACGTGCTCCGGGTGCGGGTGACCGGCCGGTTGGTGACCGGCACCGGTGACCGGCTGGTCAGCCCGCTTGCCGCGCTGCCACGAGTGTTCGTGATCGCCGACCGTGAGGAGCTGGAACTGGCCCGGCAGGCCCGAGCCATGGTCGCCCCGCACATCCGGGCGCGCTGAGCGTCCGGGCCTATGGGATGTACTGCTCGAAGAGAACCTCGATCCGGTCTGCGCGCACAGTCAGCCAGAACGGGTCGTACCAGATGTACTTGTCCTTCTCCGGGTCCTTGGCGAAATAGCCCGGCAGCCTGTCGAAGGGGATCGTCTGCACCGCGAGCCCCTCGTCCAGCCAGCAGACTTGGACGACGACGTTCTTGTGCACCGGCAGCGTCCGCAATCTCGGGTTCTGGTTGACGATGTAGTAGCCGTTGGGTGGGTCCTCGGTGATCTCCGGGTGATCCCGGTGGAAGGCCTTGGCCGCCTCGGCCCCGGTCAGGTATTGGACGACGTCGAACGTGACGGTGCGGGCGCGGGTGTCGATCGCGGTCAGGTAGGCGGCGTACCGCCCGTCGGCGAGCACTGGAGGGGCCGGTTCCGCCGGTTCGGGCTGAGCCGAGGGCACTGGCTGCGAAGTCGGCACGGACGGAGTCACAGACGAGGACGGCACCGAAGACGTCGGCGTGGCCGAAGACGTCGACGGGCTCTGCTCAGCCTGGTTTCGCTGTCCGCATCCGGTAAGCAGCGCCGCGAGGACGATGACCACCGCCCCACTGGCGAACATTTTGCGTGTCATACCAAGACGTTCCCGCCGGTTCACCGGCGCGCCCAGGGGCGTCCGGCGGTACCCGGTGACGGTCGCATTCCCTTGACATGCCGGGACTTCCGGCCCTCATTCCACCGGATTCACGCCCACACAATCAGCCTGGACTGACTACCCCCGGGAGTGATCATGGGAACCTTCGCCGCGCTCCTCGTGGTGTCGATCATCATCCTGCTCGCCGTGTTCCTTGTGGTGCGCGGGATCCGGATCGTGCCACAAGCACGCGCCCGCAACGTCGAACGCCTCGGCCGCTACCACCGGACCCTGACGCCCGGCCTCAACTTCGTGATTCCGTTCGTCGACCGGGTCTACCCGGCGATCGACCTGCGCGAGCAGGTGGTCTCGTTCCTGCCCCAGCCGGTGATCACCGAGGACAACCTGGTGGTGGAGATCGACACCGTGCTGTACTTCCAGGTCACCGACCCCCGCGCGGCCGCCTACGAGATCGCCAGCTACCTGTCGGCCGTCGAGCAGCTGACCGTCACGACGCTGCGCAACGTGGTCGGCTCGATGGATCTGGAGAAGACGCTGACCTCTCGCGACACCATCAACAGCCAGTTGCGCGGCGTGCTGGACGACGCCACCGTCCAATGGGGGATCCGGGTCAACCGCGTCGAGATCAAGGCCATCGACCCACCCCAGACCATCAAGGACGCCATGGAGAAGCAGATGCGCGCCGAGCGCGACAAGCGCGCCGCGATCCTCACGGCGGAAGGCCAGCGGCAGTCGCAGATCCTCACCGCCGAAGGTGACAAGCAGGCCGCGATCCTGCGCGCCGAGGGCAGCCGCACCGCGCAGATCCTCAAGGCCGAAGGCCAGGCGCGAGCGGTCGACCAGGTCTTCCAGGCCGTGCACCGCAACGACCCGGACCCGAAACTGCTGGCCTACCAGTACCTGATGACGTTGCCACAGCTGGCCAACGGGCCGGGCAACACCTTCTTCGTCATCCCCGGTGAGCTCACCGCGGCCCTGCAGGGCATCACCAAGGCCTTCACCGAGAAGCTGCCCAAGTCGCCGGCGACGCGCAACAGCGCCGCCGTTCCCGGGCTGACCGGACCGGCGGCCGAGGACAAGGCACAGGCCGTCGAGGCCGCCGTGGCGGCTGTCGCCGATGCCGCCGAGGCCCGCGGGCTCGTCAACGGCGTGCCAGTGGCCTGAATCTCCTGGATGCGACCGCGCCACCCCGGGCCGGCGCGGTCGCATCCGGCAGGGTGTCGTCGGCTGTCGTCGGCTGTCGTCGGCAACGAACCAGATCCCCAAGCCCGTCTCACAGGCCGCTCGTCCGGTGGCACAGGGACCTCCGTCCCTGCTCGTCGTGGTGCTGGCGCGGAACAGTCGAAGCGTGGGCATTGCGTGGCGTCCGGCAGAATCGGAGGTGAGCCATGCGCACTCGTTTCCGCCCTGATCACCGGCTCACGACGCGGATGACGATCACGATCTTCCTGCTCGGGCTCGTGTACGTGGCGTTCGTCGCCGCTCTGTTCGTCCTGTCCGGTTCAGTGCTCGTGGTCCTGCTCGTAGCGGGCGGGGTGCTTCTCGCGCAGTACTGGTTCGCCGACCGGATCGCCTTGTTCGCGATGCGGGGCCGTCTCGTCGAGCCGGACGCCCAGCCGCGGGTGCACGGCATCGTGGACCGGCTGTGCGCCATGGCCGACATGCCCAAGCCGCGCATCGCCGTGTCCGATATCGACCTGCCCAACGCGTTCGCCACCGGCCGCAGCACCGACCGGGCCGTGCTGTGCGTGACCACCGGGCTGCTGCGCCGCCTGGACAACGCGGAGCTGGAAGGCGTGCTGGCGCACGAGCTGTCGCACATCGCGCACCGGGACGTCGTGGTGATGACCGTCGCGTCGTTCTTCGGCGTGCTGGCCGGTCTGGTCGCCAGGTTCGGGTTCTACTCCACGATGTTCGGCGGCGCCCGGCGGCGCGACGACACCGCGCTGGTGGTCCTGCTGGTGATCGCCATCTCGATGGCGGTGTACGCGCTGAGCTTCCTGCTGATCCGGGCGCTGTCGCGCTACCGGGAGCTGGCCGCCGACCGAGCCGGGGTGATGCTGACCGGCCGGCCGGCCGTGCTGGCCGCCGCGCTGATCGAGCTCAGTGGTGACATCGGCCGGATCCCGACGCGGGATCTGCGCACCGTCCAGGCGTTCAACGCGTTCTTCGTCGTGCCCACCTCCAGGCCCGGCCACTGGTCCGCGCTGCTGTCCACGCACCCCAGCCTCCGGCAGCGCCTCGACCAGCTGGCCGGACTGTCGGCCCAGCTGGGCAAGGAGGTCTGACCCATGCGGTTCATCGACACGCTGCTGGGCCGCACCGAACCGGTCCAGCCCAACCTCGACGTCCTGTTCGCCATCCCCGCCGCCGTGGACTCGCTGGCCGCGGCGACCGGTCTCGAGCCGACCGGCGTCGGCGCGGTCTGCTTCAAGGCGGCCGAGGGCACCGAACAGTCCACTCAGGACATACACGAGGTGCTGGCCCTCGATCGTACGATGGACACCAGCGTGGCCCGCGACGAGTTCGGGTTCACCTGGGCGGTCTGCCGTCAGTCCATAGTGGACGTCCCAGCGCTGGTGGCCACCCTGCACACGGCCAACACCACACTCGTCGACGCCGGTTTCGGTCCGGCGCTGTTGTGCACCGTCGTCGCGTTCGCGGCGCCCGACGGCCGTCGGCTGGGCTTGGTGTACCTGTTCAAGCGCGGGACCACCTACCCGTTCGCACCCGTCGCCGGACACCGGCGCGACACCCAGCTGGAGCTGCGGGCCGGCGCGGCGATCGCCAAGGACCTGCCGGTCGAACGGGATCAACGGCGCTGGTTCCCGCTCTGGGACGCGCCCGTGCCCTGAGGGTCAGGCGAACGCCCAGAGCACCGCGGACATCAGGATGCCCAGGCCGTTGGTGGCCCAGTGCAGGCCGACCGAGGCGAGCACACTCCCGCTGCGCCGCCGCAGTTCGCAGAACAACGCACCGGCTGCTCCGGTGAACAGCACGGTGGCCGCGAGCATCGCCACGTGCGCACCGACACCGGTGCCGAAAACGGCGGTCACCAACTGGTTCTGGGTGTCCAGCTGGAACGACGGCAGGACGTGCCACAGTCCGAACAAGGTCGACGACAGCAGGACGGCCCACACTGTGCCAAGCGGGCGCCGGAACATGCCGAGCAGCACCCCTCGGAACGTGATCTCCTCGAGCAGCACCGTATGCAGCGGCACGACGACCAAGGCGAGCAGCAGCGCCGAACCGACAGCGATGTGGTAGCGGGCGTCCGGGAACGCCGAGGCGGTACCGGGCAGCTTGGACCCGATGAAATACGCCACGGCGACGAACGCCACCGCCACGAAGGCGTAGACCGCGCCTTTACGCCACGTGTGGCGGGCGATGCCGAGGTCGGTCCACGACAAACCCAGCCGCCGGGCCAGTCCCAGCGACACGGCCACGACCGCGGGGCCCATCAGCAATCCGAGGTTGGCGGGGGCGAACGCGGTCACCGCCTTGAAGCCGGCCAGCAGCCCGACCAGCGCGACGAACAACAATGCCAGCCGCAGCCGGCCGATCTCCGGTATTTTCACGACACCTCAAGTGTAGCTTCACCGGCCCGCCGTCAACACGAATCGCAGCTGTGCGCCGCGCGACCCGGTCCAGCCGGGTGGCGGCACGATCTGCTCCCACGCGGAAACCGCATCATCGCGGTAATTGTGACCATGCCCGGCCGGAAAGTCGTTACCTCCTGCCAGATCGGTGGTCACCTGCACGAACGTGACCACCGGAAGCCACGTCCCGCCACGGTCCGGCGGGCGCCAGAGCAGGTCCGGCGACCACCACACCACCGGGTCGGACGCGTGCTGCAGGTAGGCGACGCGTGGGGTCTCCCATGCCGTCCCCGGTTCGGCCAGGTCGTCGGCGGACTCGCCGAACCGCACCTGTGCGCCTGCACCGAAGCGCGGACGTACCAGGCTCGTGCCGGGGTCCCGCTCGGCCATGAACCGCGCCCAGTTCGGGCTGTCGTGCGGCGGGCCGACGAACAATGCCCCGTCGACACGCGACCGCATGTCGTCCAGGCCCTGGAAGACCGAGTCCGCGCCATAAGCGCCCAGGCTCTCGCCGAACACCACCAGGCGTGGCCGTTGCCCCACCGGCAATCGCGCCCACCGCTCGTGCACCTGGTCGAACAGCTCCCGGGCGGCGGTGCGGACCTGGTCGCGATCGGTCAGGAACGACAACCAGCTCGCCTGGTAGGAGTACTGCATCGACACCACCGCGGTGTCACCGCCGTACATGTACTCCAGCGGCTCCAGGTAGTTCTCGTCGACCAGTCCGCGTCCGGTCGACGTGGCCACACACAGCAAGGCCCGGCCGAACGCCCCGGTCCGCTCCAGCTCCCGCACGGCCAGGGCCGCCTCCTCGTGCGGCGAGGGCGCGGACGTGCGGCCGGCGTAGGCGCGGATCGGTTGCCTGGCAGGCGTTCCAGTCACGCGGGCGATGTCCGCGGCCGTGGGACCGTTCGTGACGAACACCCGGCCCAGTGCGCCCAGCGAATCCCAGCCCACCAGCGAAGCGGCACTTCCCGAGCGTTCGGCTTCGGCCGGCGGGCGGCCCGGCCCGGTGTTCTCGTCGGTGTTCCGGAAGTTCGTGTTCATGACCACCATCGCGCCCCACGCCGACGCGACCACGACCGACAACGCCATCGCCACTACGAGCGCAACCGACACCATCTTCGTCACATACCGCGCCAGTGCGCGGAAGATGGCGTGCACAGCGCGGGAGAACGCCAGCAGCGCCAGGAAACAAAGGCCGGCAACGATCGGCACGCGAGCGTATCCGGCGATCGACGGCGGCGGCACAGCCACGGCCACACAGACGGCACGCTGCCAGCGGAAACCCTGCCACGTGAACAAAACCCCCAGCAGGACCGCACCTGCTCGCAGAACGTCGCCGGTCTGCGCACGCTGCACAAGTCGTCCGCACACAACGCCGAGGCCGTATCCGAGGCCGGCCAGCAGACCGCTCAGCAAGCC
>CBIMJO010000341.1:0-8299 GCA_966244135.1 uncultured Actinocrispum sp.
GGCCGGGCCTGCCCGGTGAGCCCGCTGCTGGCCGAGGCGCTGTCGGTCGCGCTGCGGGCCGCTCGGCTGACCGACGGCCTGGTCGACCCGACCGTCTCGGTCGCCCCGCTGGGCTACGACCGTGACTTCGCGTCCGTGCCGGAGGATGTCGGCGCCGTCAGCCCGCAGCCCGCACCCGGCTGGCATCGGATCTGGCTGGACACCGCCGTGACAGTTCCGCACGGCGTCACCCTGGACCTGGGCGCGACCGCCAAGGCCTGGGCGGCCGACCGTGCCGCCGCGATGATCGCCGCGGCGACCGGCTCCGGCACCATGGTCAACCTCGGCGGCGATATCAGGGTCGCCGGAACTCCCCCGCCCGGCGGCTGGCAGATCGACATCTCCGCCGATCACGCGGACACCTGCCCGGAGACCACGGTCACCGTGGTCGACGGTGGCCTCGCAACGTCCGGCATCGCCGTCCGGCACTGGAAGTGCGCTGGACGACCGGCCCACCACATCGTCGACCCACGCACCGGCGCCAATCCCCCACCGCACTGGCGCACGGTCACCGTCGCCGCGCAGACCTGCGCCGACGCGAACACCGCGAGCACCGCGGCCATCGTCCTCGGCCCGCACGCCGTCGACTGGCTGACGATCCGGCGGCTCCCGGCCCGGCTGGTCGCCATCGACGGCACGGTCCACACCACCTCGGGCTGGCCGTCGTGAGCCCGGCACTGTGGTACTTCAGCCGGGCCAGCGGCCTGGTGTCGATCGGCCTGTTCACCGCGGTGGTGGTGATGGGCTGCCTGAGTGCCGGCCGGTACGTGACGTCAACGTGGCCCAGGCTCACCACGGCCTTGCTGCACCGCAACCTCGCGCTGGTCAGCCTGGTTTTTCTGGCGCTGCACATCGGAAGCGCGATCATCGACGGCTATGTGGCGTTGGGGTGGCTCGATGTCGTGGTGCCGTTCGCCGCCGGGTACCAGCCGTTCTGGGTCGGGCTGGGTGCGGTCGCGATCGACCTGATGCTGGCGATCGTGATCACGAGTCTGGTCCGGGCCCGGATATCCGCCCGGGTCTGGCGTCTCGTGCATTGGCTGGCGTACCTGTGCTGGCCGGTCGCGCTGGTCCATGGGGTCGGGATGGTCGAACGCGACCAGCACCAAGGGTGGATTCTGGCTGTACAGCTCGGTTGTGTCATCGCGGTCGCGCTCGCGGTGGCCTACCGGGTGATGGCGCGCAACCCTGACAGCGAGGCGCGGAAGGTCACGACATGACAGCAGTCCTGCCGCACCGGACGTTGCCGCCACACCGGCTGGATCTCCAGGCCCACGAACGAGTTCACGGCCCGCTTCCAGTAACCGGGCGCGAATTCGTTGATGCCGTGGCCAAAGCGGACCTGCGCGGGCGCGGCGGCGCCAGTTTCCCCACCGCGCGCAAGCTGGCCGCGGTGCGGGGACGCCGGGCCGTTCTGGTGGCCAACGGATGCGAGAGCGACCCGCTCAGCCAGAAGGACCGGATCCTGCTCGACCGGGCACCACACCTCGTCCTGGACGGAATTCAGGTGGCCGCGCGGACGATCCGGGCCACCGAAGCCGTACTTTGTCTGCACGAAGCCACTTCGAGCGTGGTCACGGCGCTGTCCGAACGGCAGGACGCCGTCCCGGTCAGGATCGCGGTCGTCCCACAACGTTATGTCGCCAGCGAGGAGACCTCCCTGGTGCAGTTCCTCACCACCGGCGACGCCCGTCCCCTGGGCAAGGACCCCCGGCCGCGGATCAACGGCCGCCCGACGCTGATCCAGAACGTCGACACCCTGGCGCAGCTCGCGATCATCGCCAGAGTCGGCCCGGACACCTACCGGCGGACCATGACCCGCCTGGTGACCGTGGGCGGCGCGGTGCCGCAGCCGGGCGTGGTCGAAGTGCCGGACGGGACCACGATCGGCTCGCTGGTGCCCGACCCCGTACAGGCCGTGCTCGTCGGCGGCTACGGCGGCACCTGGACGATCGCGATGGAAAGCCCGGCCACCCAAGGCATCGCGTCGCTCTACGCACTGCCCTGGCAGTCCTGCGGAGTCGCCTTCACAGCCCAGGTGCTGGCATACCTGGCGTCGGAGTCCGCGCGCCAGTGCGGACCGTGCATGTTCGGCCTCCCCACGATCGCCGCGGACTTCGCCGACCTCGTCCGCGGCCACCCAGCCGCGCTGTCCCGGCTGGCCCACCGCCTGCCCATGATCCCCGGACGAGGCGCCTGTGCACACCCCGACGGCGCCGTCCGCCTCGCCACCAGCGCCCTGCAGGTCTTCCACAACGACATCACCGCACACGTCCAGGGCAAGGGATGCGTGACATGGCAACGCTGAAGGTCAACCCCATCACCTGCCGCGCCCACGGCCTCTGCGCGGAGACCCTGCCCGAACTGATCAGCCTCGACGAATGGGGCTACCCGATCCTGTCCCGAGAACAGATTCCCGCGTATCTCCGGACCGACGCCCGCCGCGCCGTCACCCTGTGCCCAGCTCTCGCCCTTCGTCTCAGTAAAACCTAGTTCGTCAACGCACCGATCCGTACAGTCTGTCCACTGAGGACGTCCATTTCCGACAGTGACATCTGGCCTATTTGCGTGGTGGGTGTCAGCGGCGTTGGTCGGTCAGGACCTGCTCCCGCAGGACGTCGGGGATGTGCAGGGTGAACGTGGTGCCGATGCCGGGTGTGCTGCGGACGGAAACGGTGCCGCCGCGTGCCTCCACGGCCGCTTGCACGATGGCCAGACCCAGCCCGTGACCACCGCCCGGGCGGCTGGACCAGGACCGGTCGAAGATCCGGTCCACGTCCTGCGGCTCGATGCCGCGACCGGTGTCGGTCACCTCGACGGTGAACCCGCCTGGTGCCCGAAGGGCCGAGACCTCGATCCGGTCGCCGTCGCCGGTGAAGGCGACGGCGTTCTCGATCAGGCCGTCCATAGCCGCTTCCAGCCGGTCGGCGTCGGCGCGCACGGTGCCCACCTCGCAGCGCACCGTCCAGTTCCGGTCGGCGACCGGGATCCAGCGCCTGGTCAGCCGGTCGAGGAACCCATCCATGTCCACAAGGGACGATCCGACCGGGGAGCCGAGCTGCATCAGCGTGGTCAGCCGCCCGGTCAACCGGTCCAGCTTGGTCAGCTCGTCCAGCACGATGGACGCGTCCTGCTCGGTCTGCTCGTCCACGCGGGCCGAGCGGATCAGCTCCACATAGCCTCTGGCCACGGTGATCGAGGTACGCAGCTCGTGCGATCCCAGCCGTACGAACAAACCCTGGGTCTCCGCGCGGCGGCGTTCCAGCACCGCCACCCGTTCCAGCTCCTCGAGGGCGCGCTGCCGGCCGCGCACATGCCACACCATGACCAGGAAGACCGCGGCCATCAACGGGACCTCGGAGGTCTCCTCGAACCGGATCAGCCCGTGGAAGGCCTGGCTGACCATGATCGCGCCGGTCGTCACCGTCACGGCGCCCAGCGCGGTCAGCATCACCGCGAGCGGCCAGGAGTTCACGCCGAACACCACCGCGATGCTGATCCACACGAAGTGGAACGGGATCGTCTCGCCATCCGGGTAGAGCACCATCACGACCAGGTTGACCACGGCGAACGGGATCCAGCACAGCAGCACCAGGCGTTTAGCCCGCGGTGAGGCAGTAACCCACATTGCGCACCGTCCTCAGCCGCGGCAGACCGTCCAGTTTGGACCTCAGGCGGCGTACGTACACGTCGACCACGTTGCTGCCCGGGTCGAACAGATACCCCCAGACATCCGCCAGCAGCTCCTCCCGGCTGCACACCTCGTCCGCCCGGCGCATCAGGTGACTGAGCAACACGAACTCCCGCTGCGACAGCTGGATCCGCCGGTCGCCGACCGAGGCCATGCGGCACTGGGTGTCCAGCTTCAGATCGCCCGAACGCAGGAACCGGCCGTGGGGCACGGCGCCGGGCTCGCGCAGCCGGGCGCGCACCCGGGCCAGCAGCTCGGCGATGACGAACGGCTTGGGCAGGAAGTCCAGCGCACCCGCGTCGAGCACGTGCACCCGGGTGCCGATCTCGGGCACCGCCGAAAGCACTATCACGCGAGCTTCCGGTTGGTGCACAAGCAGGTCGGTCAGGACCTCGGTACCCGACCGGTCCGGCAGCATCAGGTCGAGCACGACGAGGTCATAACTGCGCTCGCCGGCGGTGGCGAGCCCTTCGGCGCCGGTCGCGGCCAGGTCGACCACGTATCCGGCGGACTCGAGAACACGACGCAGGAGGGTCCGTACCCGCTCCTCGTCGTCGACGACCAGCAATCGGCTCACGATGTACCCCGCTTGTGCCGCTAGTCCTTCCAAGGAATGTCGAGCGGCCGCAGGGCGCTGTTACAGGCTGTGAGTACCTAAGGACTCGAAACCTGTTGATACGAATGGATTGTGAAGTTCCAACAGGTGGCGGATGTAGTCTAGCGAACGACCAGGGTCACCGTGATCTGATGTGACAACGACCCGTTCACGCCGGTGATCCTCAAGGTGTACGTGCCTCGTGGTGTGAAAGAACCTGTCTTCACGCGGAACATCGAACTTCCTGGCACGGCCACGGGGTTCACCGAGAAACTCGGCGTCGAGCCGGACGGCGCCCCCGAGGAGGACAGCGACACCGGGCCGGTGAAACCACCCACGGCTGACGTGGACATCGTGTAGGACGCGGTCTGGCCACGCGTGACCGTCACCGATACTGGGCTGACGGACAGCGCGAAGTCCCTCGGGTTGACCGTCAGTGTGACCGTGGCCGAGTGCGTGACCCCACCGCTGGAACCGGTGATGGTCAACGGATAGGTGCCCGCGGGCGCACTCGTCAGGGTGCTGACGGTGAGCTGCGCGTTACCCGCGGTGTTCACGCTGGCAGGCGCGAAGCCTCTATTGCCGACTGCGGCGGGCAATCCGGTCAGCGACAACGACACATCGCCGGTGAAACCGTTCAGCGAACCGATCCCGACGGTGTACGTGGCGGCGGTGCCCGCGTCCAGGGTTCGCGAGCTCGGCGTGGCAGCGAGGCTGAAGTCAGGCGGTGCCTGGATGGTCAGGCCCATCGTGGCCGTGTGGGTGATCGAGCCGCTGGTGCCGGTGACCGTCAACGGATGCGAACCAGCAGCGATCCCCGCATTCGTCGTGACGGTCAGCCGCGAGGAACCGTTTGACAGCACAGGTGGGGTGAAGCTCCAACTGGCCTCAGCGGACGTCAGCCCGGACAGCGAAAGCGAGACATCACTCGCGAAGCCGTTGATGCCGGACACCGTTATGTCGTAGGAGACGGCACTCCCGGCCGCTGTCGTGACGGAGGCGGGTGTGGTGGTCAAGGTGAAGTCTGGCGTGGACACGAGCCATTGGTAGGCCGAGAGGATGTCCAGCCTGCCGCGGCCGTAGTCGTTCGCGGCACCGAGCGGGACCGCGCCGTTCATCAGCGCGGTCTCCTGCCGGTCGGCGGACAGGCCTGGAAAGGCGTTGAGCAGCAACGCAAGCGCCCCGGCGACATGCGGCGCGGCTACCGAGGTCCCGGTGTCCGTCGCGTACAGGCCGTAGAGGTCCGTGGTCCGGATGCCGACACCGGGCGCGACGAGCTTGGGCGCCACCGCACCGGCGCACGCCGAAGGGCCGCGGCTGCTGTACGGGTCAAGCGCGTCGGTGTTGTCGGTGTCCCCCACCGCGAACGCTTCGGGAAGGTTGGCGGGGCTGTAGATCGTGCCGGCCGAGGGGCCGTAGTTTCCGGCGGCGAACACCGGCAGGATCCCGGCCGACCGCAACGTGCGCAGGTCGGGCTGGAAGGTCAGCGTGCACCCGGCCCCCGACATCGTCCAGGAGGCGTTCACCACGTTCGGGGCGTCCGCGGTCGCCGGGTTGCCGTCCGGGTCGAGCAGCCACTGGAAGCCCTGGTGGATTCCGGTCGTGGTGGCGGTGCCACGGTCGTTGAAGATCTTCACCGCGATCCACTTGGCGTCCGGTGCCACACCCGTCGTCGCGCCGACCATCACACCCATGGTCTGCGTCCCATGGCCGTTCACGTCGGTGGGCGTCGAGTGCTGGCCGTTCGGGTCGTACCAGCTGTTCGCGCCGCCGCGCCAGCGGCTCGACAGGTCGGGGTGGCTGGAGTCCACCCCGGTGTCCATAGTGGCCACGACGACGCCCTGCCCACGGAACCCCATGTCCCACATGGCCGGTGCCCGGACGACGGAGAGGTTTGGCTCCACAGTGGACGTCGTGACGGTCGCAGGCGCCTGCACGGTGGTGTTGGGCTGGATCTCCCGGACTTCCGGCCGGGCAGCAAGCTCGCGGAGCACTGCCGGTGTGGCGCGCAGCCGGATGGCGTTGACGATCCACAATGGAGTGACGTCTTCCACCTGACGGCCGCTCAGCAGTTTCCGGAGATCCTTCTGGGTGCGATCGGCGTGCGCGTGCAGAGTCCGGACCACGGCGGCGACCCGGGCCGGCCGGTCGGCGATGCGCAGGCCACCGATGTCCGCCTGGGACTTCAGCACGACGATCACGTCGGCGAGCGGCTGCGGCACGGCGACCGCCGTCCCGGGAATGGCGAGCCCGGCCAGCAGAGCCAGAGCCAGGGCCAGCAGGCGTTTCACTTCACCACCACGTGTTCCACCTGCGCGTCACCCAGCAGGACGGTCACCTTGTCACCGCGGTGCACCCAGTTGACCGGGTCACTGAAGACGAAGTAGTAGATGGCGCCCTGCCGGAACGGCGCGGTGTGCGAATGGCCCATGAACAGCTCGTGCACCACCAGGCCGGTGTCCTCGTCCACAATGGCCGGTGGGTGCGCCGGGTCGTGCAGGGCGTGCGCGGTGTCCGGGATGATCACCTGGAAGCGCAGGTCCACCAGCCCGCCGCCACCGGTCACCGAGACCTGGGTGATCTTCACGCCGGTCTTGAGCAGCAACTGGGCGTCGTCGACCGGCGGCCTGGCCCAGGCCACCGGCACCGGGCTCGGCGGCGCCTCCGGCGTGCCGCCGGTGGTCAGGAAGAACGGCGCCGCGGCCAGGACGAGCAGTCCACCGATGGCCAGGACGGCCACCCGAAGCCGCCGAACCGTCCAATAGGGACGCTCGGGCTCGGCCGGTCGTTCGAGGGTCGTCTGGCTCATCGGATACCTCACGGGTGGATGAAGGTCAGCATGCCGGCGCCGGTGACCGGGGACGGGCTCGGCGCGGCCTGCGGGCCGTTGGTGAGGTGCAGGTTCCGGTTGTACAGCGGGAACCCGTTCGGGCTCGGCGGCGCGGTGGCCGGCACGGTCGCGATCGCGTCCTCGGTCCCGCCCGCGGGGAGGGTCTCGGCCGCGGCCAGCATCGGGTTGGTCAGCGGCCGGGCGTCCCGGGCCACCACCCGCTGGTGCATGCCCAGCAACGCCATACTGGTGTTGTCGAACCCCGCGTTGACGTACCGCAGCAGCACCCGTTGCCCGGCAGCCGCGGTGATCCCCGCGTTCGGGTACGGCCGGCCGTTGATCAGCCACGATGTGGCCCGGTAGGCGTGCAGGTCGAAGGTGTCCGGCGCGGCGTTGAACGCCGGGTCCACGGCGCTCAGCACGAGCGTTGCCTCGACGTCGAACTCCGTGCCCGCACCGTAGGCTTGTCCGGGTGCCGGCGGCCGGACGATGAGCGCACCGGACAGCCCCATGGCTTCCTGCCGTCCGGCGTCACCGCCGCTTTGGTACTGATAGGTTCCCGGCGCCCCGGCGGTGAACGTCACCGTGACACTGCCGCCAGCCGGCGCGTCCACCGGTCCCGGGGCGAAGGCGATCCCGGGGATCTCCATCCGCACGGTGTGGTTGACGTTCCCGCTGCCGGGCGGCAGCGTGTTGCGGACCGTCAACGTCACGACATCACCCTGGTTCGCGGTGAGCAACGGACCGGGCAGGCCCGCGGTCGCGGTCCCGCAGTCACCTGGGGTCGATGGCACACTGAACCCCCAGATGGGTACGGCGGCCGGCTCCCCCGCCAACGTCACGCTCCCGGCCTTGGCGCACAGTTCGACCGACACCACCGCTGCGGTGGCAGTCGTCGCCGCAGTCAGTCCGGCCATCACCACGAGCACAGCCAACACACTGGTCTTCACGAAACGCTTGTGAGTACTCATGGCGCGTCGTACCCCACCTTCATGAAGTTGCCCCACGTGGAGAACGCCGTTGGGGCTGGGGCCGTCCAGCGCTGGGTGTGTACGAAGACGCGCACCTGTCCGGCGTTGATGCCCGTGCCGATGTAGTTGTTCGCCATGCTCGGGATCGTCCACAGTGAACTGACATCGGTGGA
>CBIMJO010000342.1:0-8284 GCA_966244135.1 uncultured Actinocrispum sp.
CCACGGAGAGGAGCTCGCCCAGCGGAGTCGAGGCATGTTCCCAGCCCGGCGCACCGGTGAGCATCTGCTCGGTGGTGCGCCGGCCGATCCGGCCGGAACGGTACGCGCTCATCTCATGCCCTTCAGCGCCAAGTGGTCCAAAAGTGTCACACCAACCGTGTTCACGCAGATCACCGCTGGTTTTCCAGGAGCTCGGCGAGCTTGCGCAGACCCCGGTGGGCGGCCGTGCGGACCGCGCCGGGCCGCTTGCCGAGCACCTGCGCGGCGCCCTTCGCGTCCAGCCCGACCACAACCCGGAGCAGCACGGCTTCGGCCTGGTCACGGGGCAACTTCGCGATCAGCGCCAGCGCCCCGTCGGTGCTCATGGCGTCCACAACGGACTGCGCGGTGTCGAAAGACCCTGGCCGCTCGGCCAGTTCCTCGAACGGCCCATCAGTGTCCGGCTGCCTGCGCAAGCGGCGCAAGTGATCCATCGCACGGTTACGCCCGATCGTGGTAACCCACCCACGGAAACCATCCAGCTCACCACGAAACGACGTCAGGTCACGCGCCACCTGCAGCCACGCCTCGGACGCCACATCCTCCGCGTCCGCCCCGGCCAGCACCCGCAGATACCGCAGCAGACCAGGCTGGATCGCCCGGTAGAGCAGGCGGAACGCCTGCTCGTCGCCGTTCTTCGCGCGGCGCAACGCATCGGCCAGCCCCTCCATGGGTGAGTCTGCTGTGGACGTTACGGGTGTGGCGTCGTCATCGAACGCGGCCGCACTGTGCACCCGCGACATCTTGAGCCATCACCCATCGCGCGCCGACACCGGGGCCCAGAACCCGCCAAGCCACGCACATCCCGGCAAGGGTGAGGTTTATGCCGAAATGACACCATCGTCGTGTGGCCAGCCTGCAAGACCGAATGTCTCACCACGCCGGAACAGTTCGATGCCGGCGCTGCTGTAGGGCACTGTGTTCGCCGGGAGTCGGTCCAATGGGAACCATTCGATCCGGGCGCATTTGTCGGGCTCGGCGTTGTACGGCTGTCCCTGCCAGCTCGTGGCATGGAAGAAGAATCCGACGCGAGCCTGGCCTTCGGGACTGAGGTAGTGCACCGAAGCGGCCATCCGCACGTCCTCGCGACCGAGCCGCAGGCCGATTTCCTCCTCGGTCTCGCGCAGCACAGCCGCCTGGATGTCCTCGCCCTCGTTGAGCTTGCCACTGGGGAGGTTCCATTGGCCGTCGGCATAGCCGGTGCCCTGACGCAGAGCCAGGAGCACGTGATCATCGCGCACCAGCAAGAGCATGACGTCGACGAAACTGGTGTAGTGCACGGGCCGTCATCCTAGGCTGCTCGTCGATCGGATGCGGACGACAGGCTGTCTGTGGATGGCCGGCCCTGGTCAGATGGCTCGCCGCGCGACGCAGGTGGTCGCGCGGCGAGCCGGGAATCAGCTGTAGGCCTCGAATTCGTAGATGCGAGCCGCGTTGTTGCCGCTTTGTTCGGCGGTCAGGATGTTGAGTTTCAGGTATCGCGTTGTGACGGTGACGGTGTGCGTGGTGACGCTCGCGGTGTTCGCACGGGCCTGGACGATGGTGGTCCAGGCGTTGCCGTCGTTGGATGTCTGGATGTCGTAGTCGCGGGTGTTCCAGGTGGTGCTTTCGCCGCCGGCGCCAGCGTGGCGGATGGTGATGGTCTTCAGCGCCGTCGGGCTGCCCAGGTCTACCTGCCAGGACTTGCTGGCGCCGAGGGAGCACCACTTGTCGCTGTTGCCGCCGGAAACGCTGCCGTTGACCGCCTTGGCCGGCCCTTCGTTGGCGTTGCAGGAGGAGTCGGCTGTGGCCGGTTTGTTGAGCGCCACGTTGGTGGACGTAGCGCCGGTGTCGAACGACGGGGGAGCGTCGGCGGCCGCGCTGCCCCAGGTGGTGTTGGCGGTGGTGCCCAGGGCCATGTCGATCGTGCCGCCGTCGCGGACGACCGACTCGGGCAGCCACGGCCGGGTCGATGCGGTGCCGTTGAGTTGAAGGCTCTGGATGTACGGCGCGTTGGTCGCGGCACCGGTGGCGCGCAACGTGATGGTGACGCCGTTGCCGCGGTGCACGACGACCTGGCTGAACAGTGGGCTGCCCAGCAGCAGTTCGGACCGGCCGGGAGCGAGCGGGTACACGCCGATGGTGGCGAAGACGTACCACGTCGACATCGCCCCAAGGTCGTCCTGGCCCGGGATGCCGCCGGTTCCGTTGGACCACAACGTGTTGACGACCTGGCGGACGGTCTGCTGGGTCTTGTACGGCTGTCCGGCGAAGTTGTACAGCCAGGGTGCGCCGATCGACGGTTCGTTGCTCAGGTCGGAGTGGGTGCCGCCCGCGTTGGACAGTGCCCAGCTGCCATCGGTGTTGTGGAAGAACCGGTCCAGCCGGGTGATGGCGGAGGCCGTGCCGCCCATCTTGGTGAACAAACCCTTGGCGTTGAACGGAACCATCCACGTGTACTGGGCGGCGCTGCCTTCGGCGAAGCCATTGTCACTCGCCGGGTCGAACGACTCCCAGGCACCCGAGGAGTTGCGCTCCTGGATGTACCCGTTGGCGGGGTTGAACACGTTCTTCCAGTTCTGCGCGCGATCGAGGAACTGGTTGCCGGTGGTCGTGTCGCCGAGCCGTTGGGCCAGCTGGGAAATCCCGAAGTCCGCGGAGACGTCCTCGAGGGTTTCCCCGGCGCCGCCCCAGGCGTGGCCGTTGGACGGCACATAGCCGAGGGACAGGTACTGGTCCAGCGACGGCCGTTCGCCGACCACCATCACGTTCCAGCCGGTGCTGCTACGGTCGTCGGCGGTCACCGTGGTCGCGGCGTGCACCATCGAGGTCAACGCACCTGCCGCGTCGAAGGAGGTGCCGCCGAACGCGTAGATGCTAGGTACGGCAGCATGTCCGGGGTCCCCGGTCATCACGTGCGTGCCGCCCTGGTTGTGCGTCCAACGGTCCCACACGCCGTTGTTCTGGCTGGCCTGGTTGAGCAGCGACTGGGCGATGTCCGCGCCGATATCGGGTCTGAGCAGCGTCACCAGCTGCACCTGGTCGCGGTAGACATCCCAGCCGGAGAAGTTGGCGTACTGGGCGTGCTGCGCGCCGGAGACCGTGTGTACCCGCTGGTCCATCCCGGTGTACTGGCCGTTGGTGTCGCTGAACACGTTGGGGTGCAACAAGGCGTGATAGAGCGCGGTGTAGAAGGTGGTCTGCTGCGCGGCGCTGCCGCCGGTGATCTCGATGCGGCCCAGCTCGGCGTTCCAGGCGTCGTGGGCCCGCTGCCGGACGGTGTCGAAGGAGGTGCCCGCTGGGTTCTCCGCGTTCAGGTTGGCTTGGGCGTTGGCGGCGCTGACATAGGAGATGCCGACCCGCACGCCGACCGTCTGGCCCTGGCTGAGGTCGAAGGTGACGAACCCGCCGGATCCCCTGCCGGCCGGTGGCCAGCCGTCGGTGCCGTACGTGGTCCCGCCACTGGAACTGGTGCTGCCGGTGGTGACCGTGCCGTCCTGCCAGGTTCCGGTGCTGGCGAACGGTTTGTCGAACGCGGCGTAGAAGTACATCGTGTAGTAGCTGCGGCGGCCGATGCTGTTGATGTACCCGCAGAAGTTGCCGCTGGTGACCGATCCGCTGATCACCCGGTTGCCGCTGTCGATGGTGGTCTGCGCGGCGCTGCTGCCGACCTCCGAGTTGGACGTGCGGACCAGCAGCGAGGCGGTTTTCCCGGTCGGGTAGGTGAAGCGGCCGGCACCAGAGCGGGTGGTGGCGGACAGTTCGACGTCGACGCCGGAGTCCAGGCCCACCCGGTAGTAGCCCGCCGTGCCGGTCTCGTTGGCGTGGTTGAAGTTGCTGGCGTAGGTGGCGTCGGTGCGGTCCGCGGTGGGGGAGGAGGACACGGTGCCGGGGTAGGGCAGGAACGGCACATCGCCGGAGCCGCCCGCGCAGCCGGTGCCCGACATGTGGGTGAGGCTGAAGCCGCGGACGCGGGTCACGTTGTAGTCGTAGCCGCCCGGTTGGGGCGTGCGGGTCTGGTCGCCGCGGGTGTTCTCGGGGCTCCACTGCACCATCCCGAACGGCGTGTCCGCGCCGGGGAAGGTCTCGCCGCTGTTGGTGGAACCGATGAGCGTGCTGACCGTCGCGGCCGGGTCGGCGACCGCCGCGGCAGCCGTCAGGGGGACGAGGCCGGTCGTCACGAGCGCGACGCCGACGGCGAGCGGGAACGTCAAACCACGTCTGAACAGGTGCAGGGCAGACAAGGGAGACCTCCTTCGGGTATCCGAGCCTGACAACGTTGTCATCGAACGGCGGAGACCTTCGGCGGAATTCCTCAGGTGGGCAGGGCAGGGGGAGCGCTAGCGGATGACAACGTTGCCGTCATCGAGCATCGGCCCTCGGCGCGGCACACGGAAAGAACCGAAATTTCGGCACGGCCGCGGCGGTGGACGATCCGCACCGGCGCTGATCTATACCGCTTGGCGCAGGGCCGACGTAAAATCACCAGTCCTGCGGCGAGGGATCAGAGATGTCCGGACCATTCCATGTCGTGCTGCGCAGCGCGATCCAGCAGCGCGGCCTGCCGTTGGACCGGTTGCGGTTCCGGCTGGCCGAGCGGGGCATCCAGGTAGGGCTCGCGAGCCTCAGCGACTGGCAGCACGGCCGGGCGTGGCCGCGCCACCCGAACTCGTTGCGCGCGATCGACGCGCTCGAGGAGATCCTGAACCTGCCCACCCACACGCTCAGCGGCCTGCTGGCCGGGCGGCAGGTCCTTCCTTTCCAGCCGCAGCAGGGTGTCGACGAGTACAGCGGCCCGATGGGCGAACTACTCGACGAGCTGCCCGGGTCCCGCGCGTGGGATCTGGACACGCTGACCACCGAGCACACGGTGACGGTCGACGCCGTGTACGGCCCTTCGATGATCGCGATCCGCAGCCTGGTCCGGGCCCGCCGGGACGGGGTGGACCGGCTGGCGCTGCGCTATTTCGGCGCGGCCGGCTGCGACATCGACCGGGTCACCGTGCACCCGGAGCGCAACTGCCATGTCGGGCGCATCCTGCGGCACCACAGAGGATGCGTGATGGTCGCGGAGGTGCTGTTCGGGCAGCCGCTGCGATGCGGCGAGACCTGGATCTTCGAAACCCGGATCACCGACCCCACCGCGGGCCGCAGATCGGACTTCGCCCACGGCTTCCGCCGCCCCGAGGGCAGCTACCTGCTGGAAGTCCGGTTCCACCCGGACCTGCTGCCCAGCCACGTCTACGGCTACACCCGCGCCGACCTGTACACCGAACAGCACCGCCTCACCGACCTCCGCCTCAACAACCACCACGCCGTCCACCTCACCGCGGCCGACATGACCGCGGGCGTGCTCGGCATCAGCTGGGAATGGCCTGCACCCCATACCGCGGATCACTGACCTGTCCGCCCTGCGGCCGTTTCTCCGTTTGAAAGTTCCTCGTGCCGCTGGGAAAATGGGCGTCGGTCTGCCGGTTGACGGGTTTGACGTCGAATGCGTTTCCGGAGGAGGCGGGGGCGTGCCTGGTACGTTGACTGATGCCGCTGAGCGGTGGAAGCCGTTGAGCGAGCAGTTGTGGCTTTTGCTGGACCACATCGCGGCCGAGCTGCCGGGGTGTACGGGAGTCTCGCTGGTGGCGAGGCACCAGGGCGGGGTGTTGTCGGTTCTGGCCACCCACGGTGTGGCCGAGTATCTGGCGGAGGCGCAGCTGCGTCATGGCGGGCCGATCGTTGTGGCCGCCGCGACGGGCGAGCCGGTGGTGACCAGTGATCTGCTCGCCGACGATCGCTGGCCGGCGTTGCACCGGGACGAGTTGATCGAGCAGGTACCCGAGCTGGTGCTCGGAGCCGTCGCGTTGCCGGGTATCTGGAACGAGGATGGCACCTTCGTGCTCGACGCATCATTGGACCGGGTGGCTGACGAGGAATCGGTGGCCGTCCTGCGCCGGTATGAACGGCTCATCGCGCAGACCCTCACCGTGGCCGATGCCGCGGCGAGTGGCACCGTGGACCACACCCTGAACCTGCTCGCGTCGCGTTCCGCGATCGAACAGGCCAAGGGCGTGATCATCGCCGCGCGGCGGTGTGACCCCGACGAGGCCTGGGAGACGCTGCGCCGGGCCAGCCAGCAGTTCAACGTCAAACTGCGCGAGCTGGCCGTCGCCCTGGTCGAGCACCTCGCGGGCTCGCCGGTGTCGAGCCCGGAAGTCCATCCCGGCGACGACGCACGTCATGCCGCGCAGCTGCTCTGGGCGGCCTTCACGGGATGACGTTTTGCCCGGCTGTCTGGTGGTACGCCTTTGGAAGGCCTATGGCCGTTGACGGCAGGAGGGAACATGTCCACGCACCTGAACCCTGACGAACTGCCTGAGGACCTCAAACGCACACATGAGGAGATCGAGCAGGCCAAGCGGGAGTTGCGGGACGAGGAGCCGTCGAACCCGGTCGGCGACCTGCTGTACCGCGACCCGAAGCCCCACGAGGAGGACGGCGAACCCCAGGAAACCGAGCCTAGCTGAGGACTTCGGCGAGGCGCTCGGCGAAGGCGCGCGGCCGCGTGGCGAATCCGGCGTGATCACCGGGAAACTCGACGAACTCGATCCCGAGCCGGTCGGCCAGCACCCGGGTGGATCGGTGCGGGAAAGCGGCCCGGGACTTCTCCCCACCGGCGGCGACGATCCGGTCCGACACGGCTTTCAGGGCGTCCAGGTCAAGGCGGTACCGGTGCGCGGCGGGGGCGTCGTTCTCGCGGAAGAACGCGGCGTTGGCCAGGTGGTGCGGACCGGGCTGCGGAAGTGTCACGCCCTCCTCCAGATCGGTGTGGTCGACGGCCACCACGCGCATCGCCTCTGTCCACTCCGGACCGCGCATACCGCCCTCGAGCATGCGCTGGAACCGTTGTACCTCCGCACGTTCGCTCTCCGGAAGCAGCGACGGCACGGGCGGTTCGTGCGCGACCAGCAGGCGCACCTGCTCGGGATGCGTGGCGACCAGGTCCAGCGTGATGAGCGAACCGAGGCTGAAGCCGAGCACGAACGCGGGTTCGGCGGTCACCGCGGCCAGCACGCGGTGGGCGTCATCGCGGTGTTGCTCGATGGACATCGGTTCGCCGGGGTCGTCGATCGTGCTGCGGGACAGGCCGCGCCGGTCGTAGGTGAGCACGGTGTAGCGCGCGGAGAGGTGGTCGGTGATGCCGGCCGCGGCGTCCGCGTCACCGCCCCCGCCCATCACGATGAGCAGAACCGGCCCCTCGCCCTGGACCTGGTAGTGCAGGGTCGCGCCGGGAACTTTCACTTCGGTCATGGCCTCGACCGTAAAGCATCAAAACTGATGTATCAAGGTTGATGTATCTTGGGGGCATGGACGGCGTGGAGTTGCTGCAGCTGGGGCGCAGGCTGGTGAAGATCGCCGAGGCGGCCATCCCGGCCAACGCGGGCTTCCATGCGCTGCCGGTGAGCGTGCGGGCGGTCATGATCGACGTGTTCGAGCACCCGGACAGCTCGATCCAGGAGATCACTCAGCGAACCGGCTACCCGCAGAGCCACGTCTCGGCGTCGGTCACCAGGCTGCGCGAGTCCGGGATCTTCGTCACCACAACGGATCCCGGGGACCGCCGGAAAACCCTGGTGCGCGCCTCGCCCGATGTTCCGGCGCGAGCAAAGCGGTTCTCCATGCCGGTCGACGATGCGGTCAGCGCGGCCGTGGGGCTTGGGAACACCACGGAAGTCCTTGCGGCACTGGCAACCCTCGCCAAGCACCTCAGGGTATAGCGGTTCTCACAGGGCGATCTCGGCGATCAGACCCTCGACCAGGGACCGGATCTCGTCGCGGACCGCGGCCATACCCTGGGCCGCCGGGTCATCGAGTTTCCAGTCCAGGTAACGCTTGCTGGGAAACACCGGGCGCATGGCCTCGGCCACTGCCGGGTTGACCTGGCCGGACGGGGCCCAACCGGCGGAGCGGACTTCGACCCGGTCTCCGGTCAGGTGGGTCAGCCAGGCGGCGGCCATCTGCGAGCGTCCGGCGTTGTGCACGCAGACGAACAGCACTGACGGCCGATCTGTTTGCCGGGAAGAGGTCATGCCGGGGCCGAAGCGGGTTTGACCGCGCGGACGATCGCCGGCTGCATCCCGTCCGCCACCTCATGGGTCGGGATGATCTCGACATCGCCGAACCCGGCCGCCCGCAACCCTTCGCGGTACTCGGTGGACGTCAACACATCAGCGATGCAGCCGACATACGAGCCGCGTCCGGCCCGCTGCTCGAA
>CBIMJO010000343.1:0-8284 GCA_966244135.1 uncultured Actinocrispum sp.
CGGTCGCGGTCGTGCTGGACATCGGGCTGCCCGGGATGGACGGCATCGAGGTGTGCCGCCGGCTGCGCGCGGCCGACGACTGGACGCCGATCCTGTTCGTCACCGCCCGCGACGACGAGGTGGACCGGGTACTCGGACTGGAGATGGGCGCCGACGACTACGTCACCAAACCCTTCAGCCCACGGGAGCTGGTCGCGCGCGTGCGAACCGTGTTGCGCCGCGCGGCCGGCCCGCCGGGCCGGGAGGTGCTCGCGGTCGGCACCGCCAAGCTCAACGTCGAACAGCGCCGGGCCTGGGCCGGGGACCGCGAGGTCAGCCTCACCTCCACCGAGTTCGACCTGCTCGAACACCTGATGCGCGCGCCCGGCCGGGTGTACGCGCGCGAACAGCTGCTCAGCGCGGTCTGGGGGTACGAGGCCGCCGCCGGGACCCGGACCGTGGACGTGCATGTCGCCCAGCTGCGCGCGAAACTCGGCGATGACAGTCCGATCAGGACAGTCCGCGGCGTGGGCTACGCCGCGGAGGCCAAGTGAACCGCCGCCGGACCACGCTCGCGGTCCGGATCACGTCCCTGTGTTTGCTCGTCGCGGGCATCGCGGCGATCGTCGCCGGACTGGTCTCGTGGCGCCTGGTGGTGGACACCGCCAAGAGCGTCAGCCAGTCCGTGCTGGCCGACCAGGCGAACGTGGTGGCCGCCCAGCTCGACGAGGGCGGCCAGCTGCTGCTGCGCCCGCGGATCGTGGAGATCCTGAAGGGCCAGAACATCCTCGCGGTGAACATCGGCCCGCGCGGCGGTGTGACCGGTGACGCCACCGCGGTCGCCATCGCGCGGCAGGCGGGTGCGCTCAACGGCAGCGACCTCCACAAGACCGTCGAGTACAACGGCCACACCTGGCTGGTCGAGTCCAGGGCCACGGCCAAGGGCGGGTTCGCGCTCGTCCAGCAGCCCGCCGGGGACCGGTCGACCGCGCGGCGGCTGCTCGGGAACATCCTGGTGGCGCTGGGGATCGGGCTCGCGGTGGCGGCGATCGCCGGGGTGCTGCTCAGCCGCCTGCTCGCCCGTCCGCTGCGGCGGACCGCTCAGGTCGCGCACACCATGCGGGGCGGTCGGCGGGACCTGAGGGTTCCGGTGGAGGGGCCGACCGAGGTGGCCGATGTCGCCGTCTCGGTGAACGCGCTCGCGGATGCCTTGCAGCGCAGCGAGTCCAGGCAGCGGGACTTCCTGTTGTCGGTGTCCCACGAGCTGCGGACGCCGCTCACCGCCGTGCGCGGGTTCGCCGAGTCGCTGGCCGACGGGGTGGTCACCGGGCCGGAGGCGGCCGATGTCGGCAAGACCATCGAGAAGGAGTCGCACCGGCTGGAACGCCTGGTCGGCGACCTTCTCGATCTGGCCCGGCTGTCCGCCGACGACTTCCGGCTGGACCTGACGACCGTCGATCTCTCCGGCGTGGCAAGGGAAACAGCCGAAGTGTGGTCGGCGCGGTGCGCGGCCGAGGGGGTCGCCTTCCGGCTGGAGGCGTCCGGCCAGCCGATCATGGCCCGCACCGATCCGCGGCGGCTCAGGCAGGCGTTGGACGGCCTGATGGAGAACGCCCTGCGGGTGACGCCGTCCGGCCGCCCGATCGTGCTGTCGTTGCTGGGCCGGACTTTCCAGGTCCGCGACGGCGGCCCCGGACTGTCCGATGAGGACTACCGGATCGCGTTCGACCGGGGCGCGCTGCACAAGCGGTATGCCGGCGTCCGGCCGGTGGGTACCGGCCTGGGGCTGGCGATCGTGCACGGCCTGGTGACCCGCATGGGGGGTTCCGTGCACGCCGGGCCCGCTCCCGAGGGCGGCGCCTGTTTCACCATAACCCTGCCCGGGTAACCGAAACCGGTGAAAACCCATGCCGAGATCGAACGCAAGTACGAGGCCGAGTCCGACACCAGCGTGCCCGCCTTGGACACGATCCCGGGCGTGACCGCGACATCGGGGCCGCAGCACGAGACGCTGGAAGCGATCTACTACGACACCCCGGACCTGCGCCTGGTCCGCTCGGGGATGACGCTGCGCCGCCGGGAGGGCGGCGCCGACGAGGGCTGGCACCTGAAGGTCCCGGCCGGCCCGGACCAGCGGGAGGAGATCCAGCTGCCGCTGGACGGCACCCTCGGCGACCTGGCCGCACTCGTGCAGGGCATCACCCGGGGTGAGCCGCTCGAGCCGGTGGCCACCATCCGGACCAATCGCACCCGCTGGGAACTGCTGGGCCGCAAGGGAAAGCTGCTCGCCGAGGTGACCGACGACCGGGTCACCACGGACGACAAGTCGTGGCGCGAACTGGAGGTGGAACTCGGCGAGGGCCCGCTCAGCCTGCTCGACGACGCCGAGCGCAACCTGCGCCGGGCGGGGTTCCGGCGCTCGAAGGTACCCTCCAAGCTCAGCCGCGCCCTGAACCGGCCGATCGAGAAACGCGAACCCGTGCACCGCAAGGCGACCGCCGGGACCGTCGTGATCGCGTACATCGCCAAGCAGGTCGACACCATCAAGCACTACGACATCCTGGTGCGGCAGGACGCGGACGACGCCGTGCACCAGATGCGGGTGGCCATCCGGCGGTTGCGCAGCACGCTGCGGGTCTACCGGCAGCTCCTCGACGGTGACAATCAAAACAGCGGCGACAATCAAAACAGCGGCGACCTGGCCGCCGAGCTGCGCTGGCTCGGTCAACGGCTCAGCCCGGCCCGTGACCTCGAGGTGCAGTACGGCCAGATCCAGCAGGCGGTCTCGGCGCTGCCGGTCGAGCTGGTACCCGGCCCGGTGCAGGCGCGCCTCACCCGGCACTTCGGCCCGCTGCAGCAGGAGGCGCGCAAGCACGTCATGCAGACGTTGCGCAGCAAGCGGTACATGACCCTGCTCGACCGGCTCGACGCGCTGGTGACCCGGCCGCCGCTGACCAGGAAGGCGGGCCGCAAGGCGCGCAAGGAGCTGCCGGCGCACCTCGCCCGCGCCCGCCGCAAGACCGCCCGCCGGGTCGCCGCCGGCGAGATCCACCCAGCCCGGAAGGCGGGCAAGCGCTTGCGGTACGGGCTGGAAGCGGCCGTCCCGGTGCTCGGCAAGCGAGCGGACAAGGCACGCAAGCGGGCGAAGGCGTTCACCAAACTCGGCGGCGAGTACCAGGACTACGTCGTGAGCCTGCCCACCTTGCGGGAACTGGCCATGCAGGCACACGCGGCCAACGAGAACGCGTTCACGTTCGGCCTGCTGCACGGCCGGGCGCAGGCCGAGGCCGCCCAGGTGGCGCGGCAGCTGCCCGGATCGTGGAAACGGGTGAAGGGGGTCTAGCCCCACCCCGGTTCTACGGCTGCGGGCAGTGCGCGGCGATCTTCCGGTCGGGGAGGATGGACCCGGCCGGAAGGAGGTCCGATGCGCACGATCCGGGCGCTGCCCCGCAGCACGCTGCTGTTCGCGATCGCGCTCGCCTGCGTGCCGGTCCTGGTCCTGGTCGTCGTCATGTTCTGCTTCGTGTTCCCGGCTCCGTGGGCGATGCTGCGGGTCCGCCGGTTCTCCTCCATGGCCCGCACGTTGGCCGGGGTGTCCAACGAAGGGGTCTACTGGGATCCGCCCGCGCCGATGGAACCCGACGAGGAGGGCTACTACCAGGTCAACAACCGGCTGGTGCGCAACCCGTGGTGGCACGAGTTCTCCCGGCGGCTGGACTGGGTGACCGACGACCCGGGCGCCCGCCGCGACCTGGCCTGGCTGTTCGCCAACGCGCTCACCGGGAGTCTGCTCGCCGGGCTGGGCCCTGGCGCGCTGGTGTTCTCGGTGTGGTTGCTGACGACTTCCTGGTGGCCGGCGGCGGTCCCCCTGGGCGTCGCAGGCGTATTGGCCACGCCTTATCTGGTCAAGCTGCACAACCGGTGGACCTCGATGATGTTGCGGGGCCGGCCCGAGGGGCGGATGGCCCGGGCCGAGCAGGCGATCGAGCTGCGGATCAAGCAGGTCTGGCATGCCCTGGTGCTGTTCCTGCTGGCCGTGGCGAGTGTGCTCGTGACCTTGGTGACCGCCGTGCTGGCGATTCCGATGCACTGGTTCGGCCTGTGGATGTTCGGCTGGCGGCCGGTGATCGAGTCGGGGCGGGCCCTGACCAACGTGCGCCGCTCGCTCGTGACAAAGTGGACAGACGTACCCATACCGCTGCCGTACCTGCCGCATCCCCCGCCACCGCAACGGCGTGCGGACGGGATGTACCGCCGGGGCCGTCAGCTCTACAAGACCCCGAACATCCCGATGCGGATGGCCCTGTACCGCTGGGTGATGACCGATCCGGCGACCTGGCGGGACCTGGCATCCGGCTTTCTGGACACATCGGTGGGCCTCTTCGCCGTGCCCGCCTCGATCTTCGCGGCGCCCTGGGTGCTGCGGCTGCAGGGCCGGGTATCCCGGTTCCTGCTCGCCCCGACCGCCGCTTCCCAGCTGGCTCAACGGGTCCAGCACCTGACCGTGTCCCGGGCCGAGGCCAACGACGCGCAGGCGGCCGAGCTGCGGCGGATCGAACGGGACCTGCACGACGGCGCCCAGGCCCGGCTGGTGGCCCTGGGCATGACGTTGGGGGCCGTGGAACGGCTGATCGACCAGGACCCCGAGCTGGCGAAGACCTTGGTGGCCAAGTCCCGGGAAGCGTCCGCGGACGCCTTGGTGGAACTGCGGGATCTCGTCCGCGGCATCCACCCGCCGGTGCTGGCCGAGCGCGGGCTCGGGGACGCGATCCGGGCGCTGGCCTTGGACAGCCCGCTCGATGTGAGCGTCACCGGCTCCCTGCCGTCCCGGCTGGACGCGCCCATCGAGTCGGCCGCGTACGTCGCCGTGAACGAGCTTCTGGTCAACGCGGCCAAGCACGCGCGAGCGGACCATGTCGAGATCCAATTAGGACATACGGACGGCGTCCTGGCGATCTCGGTCACCGACGATGGCCAGGGCGGCGCGAACCCCGACCGGGGAAGCGGGCTGGTCGGGTTGCGCCGCCGGCTGGCCGCGTTCGACGGGACATTGACGCTGGACAGCCCGCGGGGCGGGCCGACCGTGGCGTCGCTGCGGATCCCTACCCCGTGAAGTCCGCCTTGTGGTCGACGGCCCACTGGGCGTAGGTCAGCGCGGGGCGGCCGGTGACCCGTTCGACCGTGTCGGTGACCAGGTCGGGCTTGCCCAGGAACTCCTCGTAGATCCTGATCCTGGTCTCGATGATCTCGGGGCTGCCATGGGCGCCGAACCGTTTGGTCAGCTCGGCGCGGGCGTCGTCGCCGATCAGGTCCTCGTAGGCGACCGGCCGCCCGATCGCCTGGCCGATCAGGTCGGCCTGGCGGGCCTGCGTGATCGACTCCGCGCCGGTGATCATGTGGATCTGGCCTTCGTGGCCGTCCTCGGTGAGTGCGCGGACGGACACCTCGGCGATGTCCCGTTCGTGGATGGACGCCAGGTTCGACTGGGCGTACGGAAGCCTGAGCGTCTCCCCGTCCCTGATGGCCTTCGCCCACTGCAGGGAGTTCGTCGCGAACGGGCCCGGGCGGACGAATGTCCACGCCAGTCCGGAGTTCTGCAGGGCGGCCTCCACGATCCGGTGAATCCTGGCGATGCCGTTCTGCGGGTTCGGGTCCTGCGCCGCCTGAGCCGACAGCAGCACGACGTGCTTGACCCCGGCGGCCTTTGCCTGCTCCACGAAACCGTCCACACCGGACGGCTGGGTGTACAGGTAGACCTTGTCCACGCCTTTCAGCGCGTCGGCGAAGGTCTCCGGGTCGGCCAGATCGGCCTTCCGCTTGTCGACGCCGTCCGGCAGCGCGTCCGGGTTGCGCGAGGTCGCGCGGACCTCAACGCCTTGCTGCAGCAGGAGATCCACCACCGCGCGGCCGACGTTCCCGGTCGCGCCTGTCACCAGGATGGTCATGCCACGAACTCCTTCCGGTGGTCCCGCACCCATTCCTGGAAGGTGCGGGCGGGTGTGCCGGTCGCTCGTTCGACGTCGTCGGTGACATCGGCCGCGACGCCGACCGTGCGCTTCATGTAACGCAGCATGGCTTCGGCGGCTTCCTTGCTGCGCAGCCGGTTGGTCATGTCCTGGAGAGCTTCTTCTTCGTTGAGGTGCTTGAGTTCGATAGGCCTGCCGGTGTCTTCGGCGATGTGCGCGATGATCTCGCGCATCGTCAGCGACTCGGGGCCGGTCAGGGTGTAGATCTCCTTGTTGTGCCGGTCTTCCCGCAGGCTCGCGATGGCCACGGCGGCGATGTCCTTCTCGTGCACCGGCGCCACCTGCTGCTCCGGGTAGGCGATGCGAGCCACGCCGTCCTCGCGGATCGGCTGCGCCCACTGGCGGATGTTCGTGGCGAAGAAGCCGCCACGCAGGAACGTCCACCCCAGGCCGGACCGCTGCACGGCGTACTCGACCTGGCTGTGCCGCAGCGCGATCGGGTTCTTGTCCGCCCCCGGATACCCCACCGAGATCGAGGAGAGCACCACCACGTGACGCACTCCCGCCTGCTCGGCGGCTTCGACGAATACGTCCGCGGTCGACGGTTCGGCGTACAGGAAGACCTTGTCGACGCCGTCAAGGGCTTCTGCGAACGTGCCCGGATCGGTCAGGTCCAGCTTGCGGGTGTCACCCGCCGGGTTGCGCGAGGCAGGCCGGACGGGAACCCCGGCTTCGCGAAGGAGATCAACCACACCGCGGCCGACAGCGCCGGTCGCCCCAGTTACCAGAATGGTCATACGGCTAGTATCAACCGGTTGTTAAATTTCGTCAACCAAATAGATGAATGATAGCCTTTCGCCGTGCGCGAACCGGGGAGTCCACGACGGTCACCAGCGCCGGAGGAGCGTCAGGCGGATGCCGAGCGCTCCCGGCGCCAGCTGCTCGCGGCCGCGTACGACGTGTTCGCCTCCAAGGGTTACGCGGGCGCGCGGGTGCAGGAGATCGCCGAGCGCGCGGGCGTGAACAAGCAGCTGATCAACTACTACTTCGGCGGCAAGGAAGGCCTCTACCGGGCGCTGCAACGGCAGTGGCTCGAAGTCGAGGCCACCTTCGACGACCCCGCCCAGCCGGCCGTGGACGTGGCCGCCCGTTACCTGCACGCCAGCCTCACCGACCCCCGCGGCACTCGCCTGATGATGTGGCGGGGTCTCGCGGCGGGCTGTGGTGGCGAGCCGGAGCCCGACGAGGAGCCGGTCCAGGACCTCTCCGGGCTCATCAACCGCCAGCACGCAGGCGAGATCGACCCGTCGATCGACCCGGCCTGCCTGCTGCTGTCCCTGATCGGCATCACCAGCATCCCGGTGGTCGTGCCCGACCTGGTGCAGAAACTCTTCGGGGTCGACCCGTCCGACCCGGAGTTCGAGACCCGCTACACGCAACACATCCGCGACCTCATAGCCCGCCTCGCCCCGCCCGGCTGACCTCAGCGGACCGCGACCAGGATCTCGCCCACCAGCTTGAGCATGTGGTCGACGTCGTCGGCCTGGTACATGAGGTCGACCAGGACGTGCCGGACCTCGGTCTGCTCGCCGACGCGTTTGATCATCGCCGCCACGTCGTCGACCACTGTGTCCGTGCGGATCGTCGGGTAGATGCGCAGGATCAGGTCGAGCGACTTGGGGTCGCGGCCGGCTTCCGCCATCAGGCCGTGGATCTGCTGCAGCGGCCGGTTGATCATCAGGTCGACGTCGGTGGCCTGCGGCAGGACCACGGCCGGCAGCCAGCCGTCGGCACGGCGCGCGACCCGTTTCATCGCGGCCGGGGCGAAGCCGGCGAGGTAGATCGGCGGCTTGCGAACCGGCTTGAGATCGCTGCGGGTGGCCGCGATCGTCCAGTGCTTTCCGTTGTGCTCGGCGGGGTTCGCGGTCCACAGGTGCTCGAACACGTCGAGGGCCTCGTCGAGGCGGGCGCCACGCTCGTTCATCGGGACGCCCACCGCTTCGAACTCCTCCGGTGACCAGCCCGCGCCCAGCCCCGGCACGAACCGGCCGCCGCTGAGCACGTCCAGCGTGGTGAACATCCGGGCCAGCACCGCGGGCGCGTAGTAGGGGGCGTTGATGATGTTGCTGCCGACCAGCACCCGCTCGGTGGCGCTGGCGGCCACGGCCATCAGCGCGACCGGATCCAGCAGTGCCCGGAACTCCTCGGGGAAGTCGTCCGCGCCGTTGTACCCGACCTTCGGGGCGACCGGCGACAGCAGCCGGTCGATCACCCACAGGCTGTCCGCACCCAGGTTCTCGGCCTCACGGGCGTACCTGCCGACCTCCGCCGCCTGCCAC
>CBIMJO010000344.1:0-8272 GCA_966244135.1 uncultured Actinocrispum sp.
CTCCGGTCCGGGCAGCTGCGCGGCGCCCGCACGGCCCACGGGCTCGTCTTCAAGGGCGTCCCGTACGCGGCGCCGCCGGTCGGCGAGAACCGGTTCCAGCCGCCTGAACCGGTCCAGCCGTGGGACGGAGTCCGCGACGCCGTGGCGTACGGGCCCACCGCGCCGAAAGCGCCCTATCCCGCGCCGATGGACCGGCTGATCGACGAGGTGAACATCCCCGGCGACGACTACCTCAACGTCAACATCTGGACCCCGGACCTCGCGGGCGCCCTGCCTGTCATGGTGTTCATCCACGGCGGCGGTTTCGGCAACGGCTCCAACTCGATCAGCGGCTACAACGGCGAGGCGTTCGCCCGCGACGGCGTGGTGCTGGTCAACCTCAACCACCGGCTCGGCGCCGAGGGGTTCCTCTACCTCGACCAGGGCGACCACCCCAACCTCGGCCTGCAGGACCAGGTCGCGGCACTGCGGTGGGTGCGGGACAACATCTCCGCGTTCGGCGGCGACCCGGGCAACGTCACCGTGTTCGGCCAGTCCGCGGGCGCGATGTCGATCGGCATGCTGCTCGGCATGCCCAGTGCGCGTGGCCTGTTCCGGCGGGCAATCCTCCAAAGTGGAGCGTCGCACATGTGGCTGCGGCCCGACGCCACCAGGCTGGTGGCCGGCCAGCTGGCCAAGGTCCTCGATGTCGAGCCGACCCTCGCGGCCATCGCCGAGGTGCCGCGGGACACGCTCATCCTGGCCCAGCAACAGCTCCGCGTCGCCCTGTCGGCCCAGCCGGACCCGGCGATCTGGGGCGACGCCGCGCTCAACGGCCTGCCGTTCGAACCGGTGGTCGACGGAACGGTGGTTCCGGTGCCACCGCTGGACAACCTCGACCCGGACGTGGACCTGCTGGTCGGCACCACCACCGAGGAGTTCCGGCTCTACGTGGTGCCCAACGGGCTCATCGGCCACATCGACGAGAACATCCTCACCGCGCTCGTCGGGCGCTATGGGGCGGACACCGAGAAGCTGCTCGCCGTCTACCGCGCGAACCGTCCAAACGCGACACCGGGCGACCTCTACTCGGCCATCCAGACCGACTGGGTGTTCCGCATCCCGGCCATCCGGATCGCCGAACGGACCGCGCCGGCCTGGCTGTACGAGTTCTCCTGGCAGCCGGCCACCTTCGACGGCCGCCTCGGCGCCTGCCACGCCGCGGAGCTGCCGTTCGTGTTCGACACCTTGGCGGACAAGGGTTTGTCGAACCTGCTGGGCGAGGACCTCCCGCAGGAGCTGGCCGACGCCATGCACAGTGCGTGGGTCTCGTTCGCCACCAACGGGAACCCGGGCTGGCCCACCTACGACACCCCGACCCGCGCCACCATGCGGTTCGACCTGTCCGCGGAGCTGGTCGAGGACCCGCGCCCGGACGAGCGCGAGATCTGGACCGGCGTCCGCTAGGCGGATTCGCGGACCACCAACGCAGGCTCGAAGATCACCGATCGCACAGGCGTGTCCGGGTCGTCGACCTGGCGCAGCAGCTGCCGCGCCATCTCGGCGGCCATGTCCTCGACCGGTTGCCGCACAGTCGTCAACGGCGGGTCGCACGTCAAAGCCGCTGTGCTGTCATCGAACCCGACGATGGCCACATCGTCGGGCACGGACCGCCCGTACCGCCGCAAAACCGGCAAAGCACCTTCGGCCATCAGGTCCGACGCGACGAACACCCCGTCAACCGACGGGCATTCCGCCAGCAGCCGCCGCATCGCGGCAGCGCCGCTCTCTCGCGTGAAATCCCCTTGCACGACAACGATGTCCGGCTGGCCGAGATCGGCCATCGCGGCCCGGAACCCGGCCAGCCGCTCGTGCCCGGGCGGACGATCCAACGACCCGGTGATCGTCGCGACCCGGCGGCAGCCCCGACGGACCAGGTGCCCGGCCGCCAGTGCCCCGCCCGCGGTCTGGTTGACGTCGACGAACGTGATGGGAACGGCCGAAGACGGCCGCGCCGAGAGCACGACCGGCCTGTGCGCATTGACAAGCAGCTCCGGCAGCGGGTCGTTGGTGTGCGTGTGCACCAGGATCACGCCGTCCAGCCGGCCCTGCCGCAGGTCGGTGACGACCTGTTCGCCGGTGTCCGGCCCGGTCATCATCAGCACCAGGTGCACCCCCAGCGGGCGCACGATCCTGGTCACGCCGGTGACGATCTGCGTGAAGAACGGGTCGCCCACGATCCTGTTCTCCGACGGCAGGACCAGGGCGATCGCGTCCGCGCGGCGGGTCACCAGCGACCTGGCCGCGAGGTTGGGCAGGTAGCCGGTCGCCGAGATGGCACGCTCCACCACCACCCGGATGTTCTCGTCGACCGAGGAGACCCCGTTGACCACACGCGAGACCGTCGCCCGGGAGACCCCCGCGACCCGGGCGACCTCCTCCAGGGTGACGCGTTTGGGCTCACGTGAGGCAGGCACCGACTCTTTATACCCGCAGCAGCTCACCGAGCCGCCGGGAGAACCGTTGCCGGTCCGTTTCCATCTGCCGGGCAATGGTTCTGGTGGCCTCATGGGTCACCGACTGGGCCGCGCCGTGGACAACGCCCTCGGACTCCGCCAAATGGGCGCGCAGCAAGCGAACGAACACCGCGCCGGGCGCTGGTGCGTTCGCCAGCTCGGCCAGTTCGTCCGGTGTGGGCATTCCCGGCATGTCGTGTCCCTCATGGTTGTTCACGTACGTGAGACCGGCAGAATCGAGCAAACCGCGCAGTGCGGCCAGTTCCGCGCGGCGGGCCGCGGCGATCTCGCCCGCCAGTGCCTGCAACGCGCCGGATATCTTGGCAGCGCCCAGATCCAGGAGCTTCACCGCCTGCTCGTCGGTGGCGATCTCCAGCTCCACGAACGCGCGTTCGGTCAGGCCGAACTGCCCGGCCCCGGTGGTGGCGGGAACCACCGGAGCCGGCGCAGCCGTCTCCCCCGCGGCCGCGCACCCGGTCAGGGCGAGCGCCACGAGGATGCCCACGAAAAGCCTGATCATCCGTGGTTGCCGTTGATGTCGCACTTGATCACGACGTTGATGCAGTCGCGCACCCGTCGTTCCATCTCGGCAGCCGGCCACACGTTGAAGAAGTCGCCGTGCATCGTGTAGCCCGGGCCGGACGCGAGCCGGAAGGCCGCCGGGTCGCCGGATACCGGGTAGCGGATCACCATGCGCAGCTTGGGAACCGGCACCGGGTGGGTGGCCGGGCAGCCGCCCGCGACCGGGAAGGCCATGTGGCTCTTGTGGTCCGCGGAGTCCAGGTCACGGCCGTTCCAGCACTGCGGGAAGTCCAGATAGGTCTCCAGCTGGGTACCCGCCGGGCAGGTCACGAAGTTCTTCGACGGCGGCACCTGGCCCGCGTGCAGGCACGACCAGCGGGCACTGGAGTCGGCGTCCCCGGTGGCCTTGGCGTTGCCGGCGACGATCTTCAGGCCGAGCGGGGTCGGCTTGATGTCCTGCGGGCGGTTCACGCCCTCGCCGAGGTAGTAGAACGTGACGATGCTCGGGTCGACGATCTGCTGTCCATTGTAGAAGGTCGGGACCCAGTACGAGGAGATGTCGATGGCCGGCTTGCAGGTGCCGGTCTTGCCCAGCAGGCTCTGGTAGGTGGAGTTGGCGTTGGTGGAGTCGTTGCCGAAGAAGTCGTGCGAGTGGGACGCGCCGGCCAGGCCGGGCAGCACGATCGGATCATCCGGCAGCCGGTGGCTCGGCGCGCAGTCGGCCAGGAACTCGGCCACGCGTACGGGTTCGGCTTGGGCGCCCGGCAGGACGCCGGCGAGCAGGGCGGCCACCGCGGCGGCGATCAGTCCGAGGCGCCAGGTTTTCTTCCTCATCGAAGATGAACTCCCTCTCCTGTGGGATGCAGGTGAGAGCGCTCTCGCCGTTCGAGGATGACCCGGGCACTAGGACCTCGTCAAACCGCACGACTCGCATTGGCCTGTTAGTGGGCGATCGGTTGGACCTTACGGCTCATTTCGGCTGGCCCGTTCGGCAGATCTGAGAGAGCGCTCTCTCAGCACGACGGACCACGAACAGCGACATAACAGAAATTCGGAACACGACGTTCATTCCCGCGTTACCTTGACAGGACGTTTCGGGCACTGCACCCTCAGTGTCGGGAGAGCGCTCTCGCACCCTGCACACCTCTCTCCCGATCTCGCCGATGCATGGCGCGAAGGAGCACGCATGCACACGGTTTCGTCCCGGCCCCGCCGCCGGCGGCTGTTACCCCTCGGGCTGGTCGCCGCGCTGGCGTTCGCCCTGTTCCAGACACCCGCCGCCACCGCGGCCGGCCCGTTGATCTCCCAGAACAAGCCGGTGACCGCGTCCTCCACCGAGAACGCCGCCTTCCCGGCCACGGCGGCGGTCGACGGCAACGCCGGCACGCGCTGGTCCAGCGCTTTCCAGGATCCCCAGTCGATCCAGATCGACCTGGGCGCGCAGGCGGCCGTAGACCAGGTGGTGCTGAACTGGGAAACGGCCTACGGCAAGGCCTTCTCGATCGAGATGTCGGACAACGGCAGCTCGTGGAACCAGATCTACTCGACCGCGACGGGCACCGGCGGCGTCCAGACGCTCCCGGTCACCGGCGGCGGCCGGTACATCCGGCTCACCCTGACCCAGCGGGCCACCCAGTGGGGCTACTCGCTGTGGGAGTTCCAGGTCTTCGGCATCTTCGGCACCGGCGGTCCCGACCCCGGGCCCACCGGCCTGTTGTCGTACAACAAACCCGCGACCGCGTCGAGCTTCCAGGACGACGGCGCCTGCCCGGGATGCCTTGCCACCAAGGCGACCGACCTCGATCCGGCGACCCGCTGGGCGACCAGCGCGACCACCGGCTGGGTCGACCCCGGCTGGATCACCGTCGACCTCGGCGCCACCGCGACCATCACCAAGGTCGTCCTGCAATGGGATCCGGCTTACGCGGTCTCGTACGAGATCCAGGTGTCGGACGACAACAACAACTGGCGCCAGATCTACAACACCACGACGGGCAAGGGCTTCAAGGAGACCCTGACCGTCTCGGGCACGGGCCGGTACGTGCGGATGTACGGCACCAAGCGGTCCAACGGATACGGCTACTCGTTGTGGGAGTTCCAGGTCTACGGCACCGGTGGCGCGCCGACCCAGCCGCCGGCCGCACCACCCGCGCCGAACTTCACGCGGCTGGCGTGGAGCGACGAGTTCAACGGCCCATCCGGGTCCACTCCGGACAGTTCGAAGTGGACTCCAGAGACCGGGCCGGGCGTGAACAACGAGCTGGAGTACTACACCAACAACCAGAACGCGCGGATGGACGGCACCGGCAACCTGGTGATCCAGGTCCGCCGCGAACCGACCCCCGGCTCGGCGTGCCCGGTCGACCCGATCAGTGGCAGCGGGACGTGCCAGTACCCCTCCGGCCGGATCACCACGTATGGCAAGTACGACTTCACTTACGGGCGAGTCGAAGCGCGGATCAAGGTGTCCAGCACGCAGGGCCTGTGGCCGGCGTTCTGGATGCTGGGCAGCAACTTCTTCGCGACCAGGACGCCGTGGCCCAACTGCGGTGAGATCGACATCATGGAGCACGTCGGCCGCGAGCTGAACCGCGTCTACTCGACGCTGCACGCACCCGGGTACTTCGGCGCGGGCGGGTTCGGCCAGCCGCTCGACCTCGGCCAGCGCGTGGACGCCGCATTCCACACGTTCGCCGTCGAGTGGGACGCCAGCCACATGACGTTCTTCGTCGACGGCAACGGGTTCTTCACCGTCGACCGGACGCAGCTGGAGCTGACCAAGGGTCCGTGGGTGTACGACCACAACCACTTCATCATCCTGAACAACGCGATCGGCGGCGACTTCCCGGGTCCGCCCGGGGCCGGGACCGTGCTGCCGCAGAACATGGCCATCGACTACGTGCGGGTCTTCCGGTAATCCCGGAACCCCCAGGGCCCGGGCGGTGTACACACACCGTCCGGACCTTCTGCCGTTTGGGGGCAGTCATGGCACGTCGTATCGCCGCTCTCGTGGTGGCCTTGTTCCTGCTGGCCGCGCCGTCCGCGTTCGCCGGCGGCCCGACCAGCGTCATCCTCGTCGACCCCGGATCGGGCAAGACCGCGTCGCTGTACAACTCCGACGCGACCTACCAGAAGCTGCTCGACGCCTTGGGGGACGCGAACTCCGATCCCAAGGCGCCTTCGATGCACGGTGGCCCCGGCAGCTCGGCCGTCAACATCACCTGGCTGATGCACGACGTTCAGGTGTGGCGGATCGACCACGTGTTCCTCGGTGAGGACGGCGGGCCGTGGGTCGAGACGTACCAGTCGTACGACGGGCAGATCACCTTCGACCAGCGCGGTGTCGTTCACCGGCCGGTCAACCCCCAGGTGACTCTCGACCTGGTCACCACGCTGCTGGCCAAGCCCAAGACCGCCGCCTCCCCGGTCGCCGTCAGCGCGCCCACCCCGCCGGCACCTGCGCCGGTCGCCTCGGGCCTGCAGTGGGGTTCGCTGCTGGTCGGGTTCGCGGTCGGGGCCCTGCTCGTCATGGCGTTCGTGGTGGTGCGTCGGCAACTGCGAAACTGATGTCAGGATGAAGTCCCTGACGTAACACAGCCACCCTGGCCATCGGGACGCACGTGCGGGTGCATCAGCGACACGGTTCCCTTGTACGCATAGGGATCCACGCCGGCCACCAGCTCGACGTCCCGATGGTCCAGGGTGCCCATCGATTCGCCGGAGACCGGCGGTGACCAGGGCAACAACGAAGCCGCGCTCATGTAGTGAGACACGTACGCACGGCGCATCCCGCGCTGCCCGTTGTTGGGCAGTGACCGATGCAGCAGGTACCCGTTGAAGATCACCGCGGCACCGGCCGGAACCTCCACCGCGAGCGCGTCATCCGAGCGGAAGCCATACGCCTCCATCGTGCAGTCGAACCGGGGATCGTCCTGCGAGCGCGTCGGATAGAACACGCCCGGCCGGTGCGAGCCCGGCAGGACCCAGAGGCAGCCATTGTCCACAGTGGCGTCATCCAGCGCGATCCATGCTGCTGTCAGCGAACGGTCGCGGGTGGGGATGTGCGTCTCGTCCTGGTGCCAGGCCTGGCCGGGTTTGCCGGACGCCTTGATGAACAGCATGGACTGCATCATCTTCACGTCCGGTCCGACCACCGAAGTCAGCACGGACACGATCGCGGGGTGCCGGGCGACGTCCCGCAGCAACGGTGAGATCTTGTGCGGAAAGTGGATGCAGAGATAGCTCTCGATGGGCGCACCTGGCCTCGCACCGTCGATGTCGCCTCGCTCGCCGGAGCAGACCGCTGCGGCCTCCGCACGCACGGCGGCCAGCGCCGAAGCATCGAGCACGTCCGGCACGACAACATAGCCAAGGTCCGCGTACTGTTTGTTCATATGAACCATGGTCAGCACGCGGAAGCACCAGATGAATGCTCAGAAGAACCGAGCATTTGTCTGAATGTGCACCCGGCCGTGGCCGACTATCCGGCGGGCGCCAGGCTCCCGGCACGGGTGATCAACGACTACGAGTTCGTCTGGATGCTGCGCGGCCGCGCCCGCTACCGCCAGGGTGACCACGAGATCACGCTCGCACCGGGATGGCTCCTGCTCATCCCGCCCGGGGTCGAACACTCCTTCGACTGGGATCGCAAACGCCCCAGCCGCCACGGTTATGTCCACTTCGGCGCAAACGTCGAGCGGGCCATGCGGCTGGCCAGGATGACCACCCACGATCCGTTGACCGGACTGTGCTCCTACCTGCTGTGGCTACGGGACGATCAAGCCATCCGGGACGCGCTCGCGTTCATGCTGAAGGTCATCCCGCTGCCAGAGACGCACCCCGAGCCCAGTCCCCTGGTCCTCGCCGCGGTGTCCTACCTGCGGGCCGAATGGAAACACCTGCCGCTGCGCAGGGTCGGCGTCGAGGAACTGGCCGCGGCGACGCACGTCTCACGCGGCTACCTGAACCGCCTGTTCCGCGGCACGTTCGACATCAGCGCGGCGAGAGCCCTGGAGGACCTGAGATTGGCCCGTGCGGAGACACTGCTCGCCCGCACGGACCTCACCGTCGAGACCATCGCACGAGAATGCGGCTTCGCCGATCTCAGCCACTTCTCGCATCGGTTCACCCGCACCCACGGCAGCCCGCCAAGCGCCTACCGAGCCCACCAGACCGGCTCAGTGCTCGACCACCCGGGCGTGCGCAGGCTGAACCAGCTCGTCACACAAGAGCCTTGAGTCCCAAGGTCTCCGAGA